>JAICGL010000587.1 GCA_025923175.1 Acidimicrobiia bacterium | reverse complement strand
TGGGCGCCATCCGCATCGGGGCCATCCCGATGCCGGGCACCAATCTGCTGACCGGCAAGGACATCGAACACCGGATCCAGCGGGCGAACGCCGTGGCTGCCATCGTCGACTCCGAGGGGGCGGCGAAGATCGACAAGGTCGCGGGGAACCTCGAGACGCTCCAGCACCGGATCGTGTGCGGGGAAGCTCCGAGCGACGGCTGGAACCCGCTCGACCGCCTGCTCGACACCGGCTCGGCCGATTCGACGCCCGCCGACCCAACGGCTGCCGACGACCCGATGCTCCTCTACTTCACGAGCGGCACCGTCTCGTATCCGAAGATGGTGATGCACAGCCAGGCCAGCTACGGGATCGGCCACACCATCACCGCCCGTTACTGGCAGGACCTCCGCGAGGGCGACGTCCACTGGACCATCTCTGACATGGGCTGGGCCAAGGCCGCCTGGGGGAAGCTCTTCGGGCAATGGCAGCAGGGCGCCGCCGTCGTGCTCATGAACATGGGCAAGCCCGACGCCGACCTGATCCTCGACACGATCACCCGCAACGGCATCACGACCTTCTGCGCCCCGCCGACGCTGTACCGGCTGCTGGTGCAGGCCGACATCGGAGCCCACGACCTCTCCGGCCTGCGGCACTCGATGTCGGCCGGCGAGCCCCTCAACCCCGAGGTGATCCGGGTGTGGGAGGAGGGAACCCGGGGTCTGACCGTCTACGACGGCTACGGCCAGACCGAGACCGTGAACCTGGTGGCCAACTACCGCTGCGTGCCCGTCCGGCCGGGGTCGATGGGCAAGCCCACCCCGGGCTTCGACGTCCAGGTCGTCGACGAGGACGGCAACCCCAAGAAGCCCGGCGAGGAGGGCCACATCGCCGTGCGGGTCGCCCCGGAGCGGCCGATCGGGATGTTCGGCGGCTACTACCTCGACGACGACGCGACCGCCGCCGCGTTCCACGGTGGCTGGTACTTCACCGGCGACAAGGGCCGCTGCGACGAAGACGGCTATTTCTGGTTCGAGGGCCGCTCCGACGACGTCATCACCTCCTCGGCCTACCGGATCGGCCCCTTCGAAGTGGAGAGCGCCCTCATCGAGCACCCGGCCGTGGCCGAGGCCGCCGTCGTCGGGAAGGACGACCCCGAGCGCACCCAGCTCGTGACCGCCTTCGTGATCTGTGCCTCGGGTTATGAAGGCTCGGACGCTCTTGCCAAGGAGCTCCAGGAGCACGTCAAGCAGACGACCGCGCCCTACAAGTACCCCCGGCTCGTGTACTTCGTGGACGAGCTGCCGAAGACGGTGAGCGGCAAGATCCGCCGGACGGAGCTGCGCGACCGGCTTCGCGAAGACGACATCTAGGTCGCGCTCGGGGGTGTCCCTCGGGTTAGATTGCCCAGGTTGCCCGGCGGGGGGAGGAGGGGAGGCCTCCCCCCGCCGGGCTCTTTCCGTTCGGAGCCCTGGGGCCGGTCGCGGGAGAATTGACCCCGTGACGTTGTTCCGCCAGGCCCTGCTGGTCGCCGGGAAGGACCTCCGCATCGAGGCCCGCTCCCGGGTGGCCGTCAACCAGGTGTTGCCATTCGCCGGCATCGTCCTCCTGCTCTTCGCCTTCGCCCTCGACCCCAACCGGGGCCTGCTGCCCCGGGTGGCCCCCGGCCTGTACTGGGTCGCCGTGCTGCTCTCCGGGCTGCTCGCCATCTCCCGGGCCTTTGCCGTGGAGGGCGAGAACGGCGTGCGCGACGCCCTCCGGCTCTCGGGCCTCGACGGCGCGGCCGTCTTCTGCGGCAAGGCCCTGGCGGTGGCCGCGCAGCTGCTCGTCCTCGAGGTGATCCTCGGGATCGGCGTCGTCGTCCTCTACGACCTCGAGCTTCACAACCCGCTGGTGGTCGTCGTCGCCAGCCTCGTCGCGACCGCCGGACTCGCCGCCGCCGGTACCGTGTATGGAGTGCTCGCGGCGGGTTTGCGGGTCAGGGAGACGCTGTTTCCCCTGCTCGTCCTGCCTGTCGTGGCGCCCGTCATGCTCGGCGCGACCCGGGCCTGGGAGGCGGCGCTTGACGGCGTCCCGTCCGAGGCGTGGCCCTGGGTGCAGCTCCTCGGCGTGTTCGGGGTCATCTACATCGCGATCGGCTGGCTGGCCTTCGGGCCGCTGTTGGAGGAGACATGAGTTCGGTCAGGCCCCGGGGGTATGGGGGTGTCCCCCAAATGAACTGGTGGGCCCGGCGGGGTACCACCGTGCTCGGCGCCCTGACGCTGGTCAGCATGGCCGTGCTCGTGGCGCTCGGGCTGTTCATCTCCGACCCCGACTTCATGCAGCGGGACGCCGTCCGCCTGATGTACCTCCACGTCCCCGCCGCCTGGATCGCCTACCTGGCCTACGGCGTCACGAGCCTCGCCTCGGCTCTCTACCTCTGGAAGCGCACCCGCTCCCAGGCGTGGGACACGCTGGCCGGCGCCTCCGCCGAGATCGGCGTGCTGTTCACCGGGCTCACGCTGATCCTCGGGTCGCTGTGGGGCCGGCCGGTGTGGAACGTGTGGTGGGCGTGGGACGCCCGCATCGTCTCCACCGCCGTCCTCTTCTTCCTCTACCTCGGCTACCTGGCGCTCCGGAAGGTGCCCGCCGACCCGGCCGTGCGGGCCAAGCGCAGCGCCATCGCCGCCCTGGTCGCCTTCGTCGACGTGCCCGTCGTCCACTTCTCGGTCGACTGGTGGAACACCCTCCACCAGAAGGGCACCGTGTTCAACCGGGAGCTGAGCCCGACCATCGAGGGCAACCTCGCCTGGGCGCTGCTGTCGGGCGTGGTCGCCTTCACCTTCCTCTACCTCTACCTGCTGGAGCGGCGGTACCGCCTGGCGGCGCTGGAGGAGGCCATCGAGGGCCGCGCCCTCGACGTGGCCATCGCCGAGCGTCGGGCCGAGGCCAACGA
>JAICGL010000586.1 GCA_025923175.1 Acidimicrobiia bacterium | reverse complement strand
CGCCCGTCGATCCGCACGGCGCCGGACGTCACGTCGGAGAGGCGGGGGATCAACGACGACAACGTGGTTTTCCCCGCGCCGGACGGACCGACGAGGGCCACCATCGTCCCCGGCTCGGCCGTGACCGACACGCCCCGCAGGACGGGCTCCGACGGCTCGTCGCGCCGCTCCCGGGTGCCCTCGCCCTCCAGCGACTCGATCGACACCATGGCCGCCGACGGGTAGCGGAACCAGACGTCGTCCACCTCGAGGCGGCCCGCCACCGGGGTGGGCAGCGGGGTGGCGCCGGGCAGGTCGTCGACCGCCGGTGGCGTGTCGAGCACCTCGAAGACCCGCTCGAAGCTCACCAGCGCGGTGAGGAGGTCAACCCGGGCGCCGGCCAAATCGGTGAGGGGCGAATACAGCCGGGAGACGTAGGCGGCGAGGGCAGTCAGCGTACCGACCTCGAGCGTCCCTTCGATCAAGCCACGGCCACCGACCCAGTAGACGGCAGCGGTGCCGATGGCGCCGAGGACGGCAAGGCCGCCGTAGTAGAGGCGGCTCTGGACCGCCAGACGCACGCTCGATTCCCGCACCGCCGCCGCACGGCCGGCGAACTCGTCGGCCTCGGAGCGGGGCCGGCCGAACAGCTTGACCAGCAGGGCGCCGGCCACGTTGAGCCTCTCGGCCATGGTCGATGACAGGTCGGCGTTGAAGCCCATCCGCTGCCGGGACAGGGTGGCCAGCCGCTTGGCCATCTTCCGGTCGAGCAGCACGAAGCCGGGCACGACCAGCAGGGCCAGCAGCGTCACCTTCCAGCTGAGCAGCAGCATGGCGGTGAGGGTCGTCGTCAGGACGAACACGTCGGACGCGACGGCGGCGAAGGTACCGACAGCCTGCTGGGCGCCCAGCACGTCACTGGACAAGCGGGACAGCAGGGATCCTGTCTGGGTGTAGGTGAAGAAGGAGAGCGGCATCCGCTGTACATGCCGGAACAGCGCCACCCGCAGGTCGTAGATCAGGCCCTCACCGATTCGGGAGCCGAGCCACCGGTTGAGGAGCCCGAGGCTGGTCATGGCCAGGGCGATGGCCACGGCCGCCAACACGAGCACGTTGACCCCGCTCGTCGTGAGGCGCCCGTCCACCGCCCGGTCCACCAGCGCCTTGAGCACGAGCGGGGGGAGGATCCCCGCGGCGGCGAAGCCGGCCAGCCCGAACAACTGGAGGAGCAGCAGCCTGCGGTAGGGGCGGGCGAAACTCCAGGCCCGCCGCAACGTCGCCCGGTCGATCCCGCGTTCGAGCTCCGACGGGTCGAGATGCGGAGTCGGTCGCCAGCGAGCCATAGCGTTAGTTCAACGCTTCGCTAGCGCCGCCGATTCCCCTGCCAACGGGGCGAACGGGCCGAAACGACGAAACGAGTCAGTTCTCGGCGGCCGCGAGTCGGCCGGAACGGTCGGCCACCGGCTGCACGTCCGGCACCTGTGGCGCCTCGATGATGGCCTGGATCGTGCCCTGGTGTTGCTCGTAGCGCACCACGTTGAGGACGGCCGAGTACACGATCAGCCGCCCGAACAGCAGCAGCCAGGCCAGGAGGGCGAACACGATGCCGAGCGACCCGTACAGCGCCGACGACGAGGCCACCGCCTTTGGGACGTAGTAGGCGCCGAATACCTTCAGCACCTCGAGACCGATCGCGCCGAGCAGCGCCCCGGGCACCAGCGAGCGCCACGGCAGCTTCGTGTTCGGCAGGACCCGCAGCGTCCAGAGCCACAACCCGAAGCTCACCAGGAAGGTGACGACCACACCGAGCGGCGCCAGGAAGCCCGGCAGCCACCGGAGCACGGTGGTCACGGCGGCTCCACCGACGAACAGGACGGCGGCGCCGGCCAGCCAGGCCAGCCCGACGGCCTTGTCCTTCATGCCGCGGTCCTTGACCTGCCACACCGAGTTGTAAGCGAACTGGAGGGCGCCCACCAGGCCGAGGCCGGACCAGAGGAGACCGAGGAAGCCGACAATGGACGCGGCCTTGCGGCTCCGCTCGGCGGCGCTGACGGCGTCGGTCATCATCTTGGCGCTCTCACCCTGGAGGCCGAGTTGCTCGACGAGCCGACCGGCCAAGTCACCCTGCCCCGGGCCCGATGCCTGCGAGTGCACCGACACGAAGCCCACCACGGCCAGCACGGCGAGGAGGAGCGGGAAGATCGACAGGAACGCCTGGAGGGTGAAGGAGGCGGCGAGGTGGTTGCCGCCGACGTCGCCGTACCGGCGCTGCACGGCCGCGACGGGCTTGAGGAAGGGCAGCTTCTTCGCCACCTTGTCGAGGAACGACGGGGATTCCTCGGGGGCCGTGCGCCGTGAGGGCGCGACGGAATCGTCCTCGCGAGACTCGCCATTGTGGTCAGAGCGTGCGTGGACGACGGCCGACGTCAGGACGGCCGTGGCGGCCGCCGGGACGAGGACCGACTCGACGACACCCCGCTTCTTCTGCTGCGCCCGCTTCCCGTTCTTACCGGCCACGGCGGACCCATACCCAAATGGGTGGGTGTGCCATTCTCACGGCCATGACCGTCTACCTGGTCGGGGCCGGTCCCGGTGACCCTGGCCTGATCACCGTGCGGGGCGCCGAGGTGCTGGCCCGGGCCGACGTCGTGGTCTACGACCGGCTGTCGGTGGCCAGCCTCCTCGACCTGGTGCCGCCCGGCGCCGAGCGGATCAGCGTGGGGAAGTCCCCCGGCCGGGCGAGCCTGCCCCAGGCGGAGATCAACGCCCTGCTGGTGGAGCGGGGGAAGGCGGGGGAGGAGGTCGTGCGGCTCAAGGGGGGCGACCCGTTCGTGTTCGCCCGGGGCGGCGAGGAGGTGGCGGCCCTGCAGGCGGCCGGCGTGGGGTTCGAGATCGTGCCCGGCATCACCTCGGCGGTGGCGGTCCCGGCCTACGCCGG
>JAICGL010000585.1 GCA_025923175.1 Acidimicrobiia bacterium | reverse complement strand
GGCCAACCTCGTTCGGGTTCCCGACGGCGTCGGTCTCGACGAGGCGGCCATCGCTGCAGACGCCATCGCCACGCCCTACCACGTCTTCGCCGAACGGGCGCCGTTGCGTCCGGGCCAGACGGTGGGGGTGATCGGCGCCGGCGGGGGAGTGGGTGTGCATATGGCCGGAATGGCGCGGGCCTTCGGCGCCAGGGTGGTGGCGATCGAGCGCGACGCCGCCAAGGAGAAGCGTCTCGGCGAGTGCGAGTTCGACGCCGTGTGGAGCCCCGGCGACGAGCCGGAGTGGTCCGACGCGCTGGTGGGAGCCATCGGCGGCAAGGTCGACATCTGCGTCGACACGGTGGGCTCACCGTCGACGTTGGCCAACGGCGCCAGGATTGTCGGCCGGGGCGGCACGTTTGTCGTCGTCGGCTTCCAGCCTGGAGCGTCGCTGACCGTCGACCCCACAGGCCTGGTGATCGACGAGGTCGCCATCACCGGGAGCCGCTACGCCACGCGGGCCGAGATCGCCCGCACGCTCGACCTGGTCGCCCAGCGGCGGGTGGAAGCGGTGATCGGCGCCCGCTTCCCGCTCGACGACGCCGCCGGTGCCTACCGGGCCATGCAGGGCAACGAGGTCTTCGGCCGGATCGTGGTCGACACCGTGCCGCCGTCACAGATGGTGAAGGCCCAACCGTGAAAGTCAGGATCGGCGTCAGCCTCGGGGTCGACGGGTCGACGGACCCTGCCGCGCTGTCCCAGGCCCTTGCAGCCATGGAGGAGCTGCGCTTCGACTCCGTATGGCTGGCCGAGCGCCTCACGACTGGGATCCCCGATCCCATCGCCGGCATCGGCTTCGCCGCCGCCGTCACCCGGAAGCTGAAGCTCGGCACCGGGGTCGTCGTCCTGCCCGGCCGCAACCCGGCGGTGGTGGCCAAGCAACTGGCCAGCCTCGACCGCCTGTCCGGCGGCCGCCTGCTCGTGACCTTCGGCCTGGGCGGCCAGCCGGACGAACGGGCGGCACTGCCGATCCCCGAGGGACGCACCCGGGGCGACATGTTCGACGAGACCCTCGAGCTCGTGCGCCGGTACCTCACCGACGATGGCGTCGACGGCGTCGCAGTCCAGCCGCCGACGGTCCAGCAGCCGCTGGAGTTCTGGGTCGCTGGGTCGGTGCCGGCCGCACAGCGGCGCGCGGGCCGCCTCGCCGACGGCTGGCTCACGAGCCTCCTCACTCCCGACGAGGCTGCCGAGGGCCGGAAGGTCGTCGAAGCGGCAGCCGAGCAGGCGGGCCGCCGGGTCGATCCCGAGCACTTCGGCATCAGCCTGGCCTACGCCGAAGGCGAGATACCCGCCGGGCTTCAGCACACGGTGGCGACCCGGCGCCCGGGCGTCGATCCGGCCGCCCTCGTCCCGCTCGGCCTCACCGCCATGGCAACCCTGCTCGAGGACTACATCAAGGCCGGCTTCTCCAAGTTCGTGGTGCGCCCGGCGTCCCCACCGGCGGACTGGCCCGCGACGCTGGCGACGATGGCCGAGGCGTTACTGCCCCTGCAGTCCTGACGCGCGACCATCTGGCGGTGGCTGCTGACCTTGAACGCACGGCACTCGGGATCGTCATGGCCCTCGAGCGCGATGACCCCGCCGCGATGCGCGAGCTCTTCTTCACCGAGGACGGCCCCGTCGACGACCTCGACCTGATCGTGACCCTCGGCCGGCTCTGCGTCCTGATGGCCATGGAGATGGGTGCCCGAGAAGACCCACCCGTCGACGCCAATACCGTCCTGTCCCGCATCGCCCTCGAATGGGGACAACAGAGTTAAACGACCACCGAAGTACTGGGAATCGCCTCTACTCTTATGAGGTGGCCCCGGTGGCCGAATGGATAAGGCAACGGCCTTCTAAGCCGTAGAGTAGGGGTTCGATTCCTCTCCGGGGCGCTCACATCCGAGCACCAATGGAAAGATCCGGTCGGGATCTCTGAACGACCGAGCCAGCGAAATACCGGCCATCTGATTGTTTCCCGGATCGGTGATGCGCAGAGTTCGCCCTGAGGGCGTCAGCTCGGACGCCGGCAGGTAGTAGCACTCGTCGGTGTCAGGACAATAGATCGCTACCGCGTCGTAATCGCCGGGTCGGTGTGGCCGGTGGTGCGTCCCGTTCCGATCGTTCCAGACGCTTCGGGTCTCGACCCGCACCGCACCGCTCCTGCTCATCACCCGGTACTTCACCGAAACCTTGCTCATGTCGCCACGAGAGTGGATGGCGATGAGATCAAACGGAAGATGCTCACTAACAGGCAATGCGATCTGGATGTTGTGCTTGAACAAATCGGCGATGACGCACGCTAAGCCGATGTCTCCCTTGTCCTTCGTATGGTGCCCCATGCTCACCATCCCTCGGATCGAACTGGAGTTCGAGCATACCGATTGCCTGTGACAGTTCCGATGGCTGCAGGCGTCTGCGTTGGCCCACATAGCAGATCCGGATATCGAAACCGCGGATCCCTCTCGACGGGAGCCATGTTGCTGCGGTAGTTTCGGCTCCTTCCTGTTAAGGAAGTGTTGTTACGGGGCCGTTGACTGCTGATGGTGGTCTCGTAGCCACGGATCGTAGAAGTAGCAGTCGTTGGTGCAGTAACGGACGAGCAAACTGACAGTGCGCTTCGGGCGGAGGGACCCAGTGGCCAGCAAGGGTTTCCGCAGCGCAGTGGCGAGACGCGGCGCGGCCCTCGGGTTGGCGGTGCTCATCGTCACCGCGGTGGTGGGCTCCTTAGTCTTGCGCGCCCCCGCCACGGCCTCCGGTACCTCGGGTTACTGGTTGGCCGGGGCCGACGGCGGCGTCTTCAACTTCGGGCAGGCGGCGTTCCACGGTTCGGCGGGGTCGGTAGGGCTCAATAACCCGATCGTGGGGTTCGTTCCCACGCCGACGGCCGCCGGGTACTG
>JAICGL010000584.1 GCA_025923175.1 Acidimicrobiia bacterium | reverse complement strand
GTCGCCGCCTTCTGGTCGGGGGTGGCCGGCCGCAACCTCGTGGACGCCAACTTCGCGCCACGAGCCGTGTACGTCGTCTTCTGGGTGGGGCTCACCGTCATCTCGGCGACCGTCGGTGACGTCTGGCGCGTGGTGTCGCCCTTCGACACCATCTGCGCCATCGGCCAGTGGCTGCGCCGCCGGACGGGCCGGACGGGCGCACCACCCCGGCCCTACCCGCCGCGCTGGGGGTACTGGCCGGCCGCCGTCGGGCTCGTCGCCTTCCTGTGGCTGGAACTGGTCTACCGCGACGCCGCCGATCCTCGCACCGTGGCCCTGGCCATCGAGGTCTACACACTGGCCGTCCTCGCCGGTGCCGCGATCTGGGGTCGGGCATGGCTGCGGCAAGGTGAGGCGTTCGCCGTCTACTTCAGTTTCCTCGCTTCCATGGCGCCGTTCTGTCGGGCCGACGACGGCACGGTGCGGGTGCGGCCACCGCTGGCCGGGCTGGCCCGCCTCGGTCAGACGGACCCGGTGCCCGGCACCGCCGCCGTGATCTTCGTCGCCTTGGGATCGACCAGTTTCGACGGTCTCAGCCGAACCGGCTTCTGGTCTGGTCTCGTGGCGGGACAGGACGCCACCACACTGATGCTGAGCGGAACCCTCGGTCTCGTCTGGATGATCGTCACGGCCGCTGTCCTCTACGGCATCGCCATGCGCCTGGCCGGCCGGCTCGCCCAGCGGAACTCCGACACCCTCGTCATGTGGTTCCTCCCGAGCATGGTGCCGATCGTCTTTGGCTACGCCGTCGCCCACTACTTCACGCTGTTGATCTTCGAGAGTCAGACGGCACTGGCCCTGGCCTCCGACCCCTTGGGGCGGGGTGCCGATTACTTCGGGACGGCCACGTGGGCCATCAACCTGACGTTCATCACGAAACACCAGCTCGCCTGGGTGCAGGGCGGCTCGATCGTGATCGGACACATCGCCGGCGTCATGGCGGCGCACGACCGGGCGCTGGCCCGGCTCGGAGGTCGGGATGCCACCCGTTCCCAGCTCCCGCTGCTGGGGGCGATGGTCGTCTACACGGTGGGGGGCCTCGCCCTCCTGTTCGGAAGGTGAGCCTCATGATCCTGGCCCACGGCACCGGCGTCGACGACGCCGCCTTCATTGTCCTGCCGCTTCTCGTCTTCGCCGCTGTCCGCCTCTTCAACCGTCGTCGTCCCTCCGACGTCGGGGCGAGCGCCACCGAACGCGTGACGCGCAACGATGTGGCGGGCTCCTGAACTGTGGACCCGGTGATGGAGCGTTCGGCAGTGACATCCCCGCCAGCGGGCCGAACAGAGTCGGCCGCCATCACGGCGACCGTGCGGGAACGGTTCCAGGCCGGTGAGGATGTGAGCGCACGAGTACGCCCGGCGGTGCTTCTCTCCTGGGTCCGGTGTCGCGATGACTACCGGGTCGACCCGTCCCAGGCGCGGGCGCCGTCGTCCCCGGAGCGCGAGCCGTGTCAGCTGCTCGACGAGAAGGTGGTGGTGACCCAACTGGCAGGGCTGGCAAAGGCCATCGAAGACGAGGTCGCCGCCATCGGCGCCCTCGTCGCCATCGCCGACAGCCGGGGCGGGATCCTGGCGACGTGGGGTGACAGGGCCACGCTGCGCCTGGCCGACGACGTCAACCTCGCCCCCCGATGTGCATGGTCCGAGCCGGAGACGGGGACCAACGCCATCGGCACCGCGCTCGACACCGAGGGTCCGATCGCCATTCGCAGCTCCGAACATTGGTGCCGCGGCTTTGTCGACTGGGACTCGGCCGGTGTGGCGCTTCGCGACCCAGTGGCGCGGCGGCCCCTCGGCGTGCTGGCCGTTGCCTCCCGGAAGCGGCCGCTGCCCAACACGGTCCTGTCGTGGCTGCAAGGGGCTCAAGGGACCATCGAGTCGGGGTTGCGTGAGCAGGCCCTGCGGACCTTCCGCGATCTCTCCGCCGTGTACCGGGAGGAGGCCCGGACGGCGCAAGGTCCGCTGGCCGCCGCCGACACCGGCGGCCGTCTGCTCCTGGCCAACGACGAGGCCCGGGCGTACTTCGGTATCGTCGCGCCAGAGCGTCCATGGGAGGTGACGGCCACCATGCCCCAGCTGCACGCCGCCCTCCGGTGCGCCGTCGACCGGGCACAGCTCGACCGCCGGTGGGTCGGTGTCAGCCACGTCCCGACCGCAGAGCGCGACGCCACGCTCCCGGTGGCCTTCCGGCCCGCGATACGCGACCACCGGCTGGTGGGCATTCTGCTCAGCGCCCCGAACGGCGAGCGCGACGGCGAAGTGCTCTCGATCGGCGACGACGCCGGGCCATCGCAATCCGGTCGCCTCATCGGGCTGCAGGGTGAGCGGATGGTGCTGGTGTCCGCCGAGGAGATCCGCTACGCCAGGACCGACGGAGGCAACGTGTGGCTGCACACGGATCGGGGTCGGCTCCGGCTGCTGGAGCGGGGCTTCGGCGCCCTCGAGCAACGACTCGGGGAACACGGGTTCCTCCGGGTGCATCGTCGGTACCTGGTGAACCGCCGACGCGTCACCGAGGTGGCGGCGGCCCCCAACGGGTGCATCCAGCTGTTCCTCGACGCGCCGGCCGATCAGTCGATCCCGGTCGCCCGGCGACGCACCGCCGAGGTCCGCCGCGCCCTCACCCTCCCCTGACCCCGCCAGCACGACGCCCCACACCCCGAGCACCCAGGAGGATCCCATGGCAGCAAGCGAACCAGCGAGCGGACCCGCATCCTCGACCGATCAGGGGGTCGCGCTCGGGCGGGTCGGCACCTTGTGGCGTTACCCCGTCAAGTCGATGCTCGGCGAGGCGGTCGGCCCGGTCGCCGTCGGTGAAGCAGGCCTCGACGGAGACCGGCGCCTCGGCGTGGTCGACTCCGGCACCGGCATGGTGGCCAGCGCCAAACGGCCCCAT
>JAICGL010000583.1 GCA_025923175.1 Acidimicrobiia bacterium | reverse complement strand
TTGTCGGGCTCGCTCGGCTGGCGCTTGCGCCCGAGGCGGGGGAGGAGGTCAGGTCCGCCGTGCTCCTTGGCCAGCTCCCGGGCCTCCGCCGTGGCCTTCTGGGCCTGGGCCCCGAGCGAGTCCTCACCGTGGTAGAGGGTCCGGGTGATGTAGTGCTGCATGCCGATCCGGTAGAGGTTCGACACCACGAAGTACACGACCAGACCGGCGGGGGAGACGAACGCGAACACCACGAACATGGCGGGCATGAGCCGCATGAGCATCTTCTGCTGCGGCGGGATGTCGGCGTTCGGGTTGCGGCCCTGGATCTGGCGCTGCTGGTAGTAGGACGAGATGGCGACGATCGCCACCATCACCACGTGCGGGAGGCCGTGGACGAAGCTGGAGGACAAGGCCTTGCTGGCGCTCTCGGCCAGGTTGACCCCGAACGCCATCATCTCGTCGGCGCCGCTGAGGTCCCGGAACAGCTTCGACCCGGCGTCGAGGTACTTGGGCTCGAACGTGGTCTGGTCGCCCGGCGTGTTGGTGAGGCCCCGGATCACGTTGTAGAGGATCATGAAGATCGGGGCCTGCAGCAGCAGCGGCAGGCAGCCGCCCAGCGGGTTGAGCTGGTTCTCCTTGTAGAACGCCATGAGCTCCTCGTTGAGCTTCTGGCGATCGTCCTTGTACTTCAGCTGCAGTCGACGCATCTCCGGCTGGAGGCGCTGCATCTGGATCATGCTGCGCGTGCCCTTGAGCGTGAACGGCGTCGTGACCACCATCACGACCAGCGTCAGCATCGCGATGGCGATCGCGTAGTTCGGGACGAGGTCGTAGAACACACTGAGCGTCTTCGCGATGATTTCGAAGAGGCCGTCGAACATCAGTTCGCCTTTCGATCAGGAACCGGGTCCCAGCCGAGGCCGCCCCACGGGTGGCAACGGCCCAGGCGCCGGATGGTCAGCCACGAGCCGCGGGCGGCCCCGTGCCGCTCCAGCGCCTCGAGGGCGTAGGTGGAGCAGCTCGGGTCGAAGCGGCACGGCGAGAGGCGTCCGGCGGTGAGCCGCCGGTACCCCCGCACGAGCAGGTGGAGGAGGCGAGCGACCGGCGTCACGGGGTGCCCTCGGTGGCGGCCGCCACGGCGGCCTCGAGATCGACGCACAGGGCCGACCACGGCAGCCGCGCCAGGTCGCCGGTCCCACCGACGAGGTACGCGCCGGGCGGGAGGGCGCCACGGCCCTGCAGCTCTCGCAGGGCGGCCCGGAGGCGGCGGCGGATGCGGTTGCGCACGACGGCGCCGCCGGCGCCCCTGCCAACGGCGAAGCCCACCCGCGGCGGGGTCGACCCCGGGAGGTAGGTCACCGAGATGGCGCCCCGGCGGGCCCGCCGACCGGCGCGCAGGGCCTGGAAGGTGGCCCGATCACTGATCCGCCAGAGCTGCAGACGCGGCGAGGCCACGGCATCGCTTCGCACCACGGCGGTCACCCTCGTCGACCGGCCGCTTAGGCCGAGAGGCGCTTGCGGCCCTTGAGGCGGCGTGCCCGGACCACCGCCCGGCCGGCGCGGTCGGACATCCGGTGCCGGAAGCCATGGCGCTTCGCGCGCCGGCGGTTGTTGGGCTGGAACGTGCGCTTCACTGCGGTTGCCTCCTCGACTGCAGGCCCGTTGGCCCACAGCGAACGACCTGTGGATGGCGCCGGCTGCCGATGCGGGAGGGGCAGCCTGGCGAAAGCGATCTCGCGGGTGCACCACGACGCGCCGGAACCCGGCACCCGGTGGTGCTCGGGCAACGCTAGAGCGTGGGCCACCGGACGAGCAACCTGGCCGTCGCCGGAGCGTCGCGTAGCACAGCTCTGCAGGCCATTGGTGGACCTCGCACCCACTCTGACCTGGGCAAACAGAGATTTCCACATGCCCCTTGCCGAGGCGGCACACCCTGGTGCTACGGTGCCCGAACCCGACACGGCGGCAGAGAGGCGGTTGCTTCCCCACCTCCAGCCCCTCGTGCCGGACGATCTCAACGGGCGCACGTTCCACGCTGGTGACAGCGCGGTGTGGGCACCGGTCGACCGTTTTCCACAGGTGTGGACGTCGCTGTGGACGTCCCTCGAGCAGGAGGCAGAGCCCCGGGTGAACGAGGCGCAGCGGCTGTGGGATGAGTGCGCCGGGATCCTGCGGGCGCAGGTCTCCGAGCCGGTGTGGCTGACATCCTTCGAGGCCGCCCGGGCCGTCGGGTTCGACGGCACCCTGCTCACGCTGGAGGTCCCGTCCTACCTGGCCAAGGAGCGGATCGAGGGGCGGTACCTCTCGCTCGTGCGGGATGCGCTCACCGAGATCGGCGCCGCCAACGTCGAGCTGGCCCTCGAGATCATGGCCAGCGAGCCCGAGCCGGCTTGGACCGTCGCACCGCCCGAGCAGCTGACGATCGCGGCGGGCATCGCGGGTGGCGTCCCAGTACAGGACATCAACCCTCGGTACACCTTCGAGACCTTCGTGATCGGGCCGTCGAACCGCTTCGCCCACGCGGCCGCCCTGGCCGTGGCCGAGCAGCCGGCCCGCAAGTACAACCCGCTGTTCATCTACGGCGACGCCGGCCTCGGCAAGACGCACCTGCTCCAGGCCATCGGGCACTACGTCCGGGAGAACTACCCCACCTACCGGGTGCGCTACGTCACCTCGGAGGCGTTCCTCAACGAGTTCATCGACGCCGTGCGCACGAGGACCAACGACACCTTCAAGCGCCGCTACCGCGACGTCGACGTGCTGCTCGTCGACGACATCCAGTTCATCGAGGGCAAGAAGGAGACCCAGGAGGAGTTCTTCCACACCTTCAACGCCCTCCACCAGGCGAACCGGCAGATCGTGCTCAGCTCCGATCGGCCGCCGGACGCGATCAGCACACTGGAAGATCGGCTCCGCAGCCGCTTCAAGCAGGGCCTCATCACCGACGTCCAGC
>JAICGL010000582.1 GCA_025923175.1 Acidimicrobiia bacterium | reverse complement strand
GAGCAGTACCGGTCGGAGCTCGGTGACCAGATAGGGGTCCCGGGCCGCGATGCCTTCCAACCAAGCGGTGATCAGCGGGGCGTTGAGCACGGTGTGGGGCGCCAGCGTGCGGACGGTCGAGGTGTGTACGATCGACAGCGCAAGCTTCAGCGTCGGCTGCTCGGGCCACGAGACATTGGCCAGCGACCGGATCGACTGCTGCGCCCGGTAGTCGTCGTCGCCGACCCCCAACGGCACCATCGCACCGTCGGTCAGCATCGGCGCCCAGGTCGTCCGGGCGTGTTTGCGCCACTGCCACGGATGGACGGGCAGCACGACATGATCGCCGACCGCCTCCGCGCGGAGCTCCCCCAGAGCGCTGCAGCGGACCAGCTCACGACGGACCGCCACCCGGACCGGCCGGATGAGGCGAGCGAACTCCGGGCCGTACTCGGCGTTGTCGACGGCATTGAACCCAAGCCGGGACTTGTACGACGGGTGGTACCGGTGGCCATCGACGACCAGGGACTCGAGGTCGTCGAACCCGGCGCCGGTGCTCGGGCGGGCGGCCCGCTGCCAATGGAGCTGCACGGCGGTGTCGTTCAGCACGGTCTGCACCAACTCGGCGGCGAAGTTCATGCACCGCGCCGGGTCGGCCGGCAACGCCGGGCCGATCTCCTCGAGGAAGCGGCGGGGGGACGTCGCCTCCTGCAGTGCTTCGCCGGGCTTGACCCGCACGACGGGGCCGGGCCCCAGCCGGACCCGGTCGAAGCTGAACCGGCGCCGCTCCTCCCAGCAGTAGGCCACCCCGTCGCACGCAACACCGGTGGGGGTGATCGCTCCTTCGTAGACCAGTGATTCGATGAGCTGACGCAGGACCCGCCGCCGTACTTCGGGCAGGTCGGGCGGGCTCATGCGCGGTGCCGTGTCCGCAGTGGGCTGGGGACAGCGATCCACGTCGGATGCTCGCCGTGGGCTTCCAGCACGCTGACGAGGTTGGCCTTCGCCGGAAGCTCGGAACCGTCGAGCAGCTGCCGAAGCGGGATGGCGGCCGGATGAGTGCCGTAGCGGACCGCCTCATCGGCCATCAGCGCACCGGCCATGGCCCAAAGCTTCGCTTCCGACGGGCCGAGGTGCTCGGCCAGTGCGGCGATGAGCTGGCCGAAGTGGTTCACGAGCACGAAGTAGGCGAAGCGCCGCCACACCTCGGTCTCCTCGTAGAGGACGGGGCTGCCGGCCGACACCAGCGGCGCGAACCGTTCACCGACCGCCGGGTGCGCACGGTTGAGGCTGACCCCTTCGAGGTCGCGGACGAGGAAGCGGACGGGCCAGCCGTTATCCAGGGCCAGCAGCGAGTTCTGGGTGTGGGCCTCGAGGCCGATCCCGTGGCGGAGGAGCAGGCGGGTGAGCGGACGCAGCGACAGCGTGAGGTACCGCTCGAACCAGGCCTGACCGGTTGCACCGCTCCCGCTCGCCTGCTGCACGGCCCGGATGATCGGCGGGACGCCATCGATCGGGTCGGGCTCGAGGAGGGCGGCCACCGCCATCGGCGATGCCGACCCGGCCAGGGGCGGACCCTCCCGGTAGAGAACGCCGGTGGCGGCGCCCAGCGCAGCAGCGTCGCCCGCCGGAGTGCCTTCGGGTGCGATCACCCGGCGGGAACCCAGCTCAAGGAGCACCCCGAAGGTGCCCGGGCTGTCGACGGCTGCGTCGAGGTTGCCGAGGGCGGCCAGGGCGCGGCTGGCGTCGACGCTGCGGCGCAACTGCTCCGGGTTGTTCTCCCGCACGAAGTTGGTGATCCGCACCGACAGCGCCAGCTTCAGCTGCCGGCCGGACGCCGGGTCCCACACCGTGCGCACCGAGGCGGTGGGATGCACGTCGAGTCCGAGCGGGCCGAGGGCCACCAGCCGGCCGGCGGCGAACAACCCGGCCGCCGCCGGGAGCGCGGCGAGGTGCTGGGCCTGCCAGGGATGGCAAGGCAGCAACGGCCAGGTGGCGCGCCCTGCGCCGGGACCGGAGGAACGGGCACCGAGGAGCGCAGCGGCTTCGTCGCACACCGCCGGCGGCGGATCGAGCGAGCGGACCGTGTCGAGCCGGTCTTCGGCGAGCAGCGCCGGGTCGACGGCCAGCCAGTGCAACGGGAACGACGCACCGGTCTCCGGGGCGTAGCGGTCGAGGTCGTTGGCGGTGAAGCCGACGGAGGCCTTGGGCGCCGGGTGGAACGGGTGGCCGAACCGCACACCCTGCTCCGCCGCCAGGAAGGGGTTGGGGGCGTGCCACGGATCGACCGTCCCGGTGACCGGCAGGCGCTCCAGGAAGTGCTGCGTCTTGGCGGCGCTCTCGCCTGTCAGCGCCGCAAAGGTTTCGTAAGCAACTGGGGGCATGCCGGCACCGAGCTCGGCCGCGACGAGCTCGGTGAGCTCCGTTGCGCCGATGGGTTCGCCCGTCCGGAGCGTGAAGCCGTGACGGAAGCGGTGATGCCCGATCGGCGACCGGTAGGCGAGCGAGCCGACGACGGCCCGGCGGGTGCGGGCGAACGGAATCGTCACCGTCGACCCGACCAGCACCGGCTCGGTGCCCGACTCCCGCAGGAAGCAGTTGACGAGACGCTCGGCCGCAGCGTGCTCGGCGAGTTCGGCGGCGCGGTCGTCGCCGGCCAGGAACGGGTTCCCCGCCCGCCCGACGCCGCTCGGCATGCTGCCGCCGCCGGTGCCGCGGCGGGCGAGGAGCGGGCCGATCACGAGCTTGGTCGGCCAGGTGGCGGCGTGGAACAGTTGCCGGTCGATGATCTCGGCGGCGGCCGGCGGCAGGTCGACGCCCGACCGGGCGGCCCGGACCACATCGGCGAGGCGGCGCCACACCGTTTCCTCGTCCACGCCGTAGGCCGAGACCAGGGCCCGGCCGATCGCCTGGAGCGACACTTCGACGGCCAGCGTCTGGAACCAGCCGAGGAGCTCT
>JAICGL010000581.1 GCA_025923175.1 Acidimicrobiia bacterium | reverse complement strand
TGCTAACGCGGTGGGCCTCGGCTGGATCTGCCAACGGGAGCGGCGCGAGGTCCCGGGCGGCCGCTTTACCCCAGCGATACCGGAGGTTTCGCTGGGGACTCCGGAAAGCCGCACCTCCCCGACGGCGTCGTCGTGTCGACCGACGACCACGGCCGGCAGTGGCGCACCGCCGTCGAGGTGAAGCTGACCCGCAAGACCGAGGCCCGGGTCGTCGCCATCCTCCGGCATCTGCTCTCGACCTACGACGACGTCGTCTGTCGACGCGTGGGCCGTCGGGGCAGATGACCCGCTCAGCTAATCCCGTGACGCTCGGCTCGGCCAACGGCCCGCAGCAACCAGATCTCAAGGGCACGTGAGGTCCCGGTACTTGATCGGGCTTGGCCCATCCCGCCCAGGCAGCGAAGGATGTGGCGATCCGGGGCGGGTCCTGCCGTTCGAAGCCGAGTGTCCAATACGCCAGCGATCAGACACGCATCGACCTCAACCACGCCCTCGACCTGGTAGCCGAGACCGGCGCGGCCGCGTACGAGCCGTCCATCCGTGAGGAACTGGGCTGGCTCGACCACGACGAGAGCGAGTGGCGAGCAGCGCTGCAGCTGTACGACAAGATGGGCGCGTCGGGACAGGTCGAGCGGCTGCAGGCCGAGCTGGGTCAGCGTTAGGCGGCTGGCTGTTCGGCGGGCAGGGCGAGGCCTCGGCGGCGGAGCAGCGTCACCCGGTCGAACTCGGCTCCGGTGGCGCTCACGGCCCGGACCGTGAGGGTGGTGGTCCCACCGGAGCCGGGCGGGTCGACGTGGATGAGCAGCAGGGAGTGGTCGTTGTAGCGGTGCGCCGACCACGGCGCCCGTTCGGGGATCCGGGCGCCACCTTCGACGGTGACGGTCGACATCGGCGCGGTCGACATCGGGAACGTCTGGCCGCCACCGCCGCCGGCGCAGAGGTAGGTGGTGCCGGAGGCCGAACCCCACGTGCCGCCGGAGCGCACCTCGGCCACGGGCAAACCGGCCCGGAGCGGTTGGGTCCGTTCGTAACAGTGGTTGTGACCGTTGATCACGAGGTCGACGCCGAAGCGGTCGAACAGCGGCACCCAGCGGCGCACGCCGGCGTCGGAGCCGTGCAGCGTGTTGGTGCAGTAGGCGCAGTGGTGGAACCCGACGACGATCCAGTCGACGAGGGGGTCGGCCCGCAGGCCGGCCAGCGTCCGGGCCAGCCACAGCTCCTGCGCCCCGCCGGACACGTCGTTGTTGCGGGTGATCTCCGCACTGACGTCGTTGGCGTCGACCGCCACGAGAGCGACGTTGCCCCACCGGCCGCTCCACGTCGTCGGCAGGCCGGCCAGACCGTTGCCCGGTAAGGCGATCCGGGTCAGGAAGCCGTCGTAACCCCAGTCGCCCATGCCGGCCTCGATCTCGTGGTTGCCGACGGCGGGCAGCAGTGCGGCCCGCGACGCCGAGGCCTGCGACACGAGTCGCAGCCACCGGTCCCAGGCCCGGTGGTCGACCCGACCGGCGGGAAGGACACCGCCGGAGGGGTCGGCGTAGCACAGGTCACCGAGACAGAAGGTGAAGGCGGGCGTGGCGCCGGCCAGCACCTGCATGATCTGCGCCGCCCCGGCCGTGTTGCCCTGATCGCCGAAGGCGGCGAAGGTGAAGGGCTCGGCTACGGCCGGGGCCGTCCGCACCGTCTGTGTCGGGCCGGCGGCGCCGTCGTGGCGGATGCAGTAGCGGTAGCGCCGCCCCGGCTCCAGCCCCTCGACCGTCACCCGGTGGTAGTTGACGTCCCAACCCGGCACCGTTCGCGTTTCGGCCGGCAGGACTCGGCCGAAGCTGTCGTCCACGCCGAAGTCCACCACCGGGTTGTGCACCGGCAAGCTCGTCGCCCACGACACCGTCAGTGTCGTGCGAGGATCGGCACCCCAGCCGATTCGAGGCGCCCGGGGCTTCCCCATGGTGACGCCCGGCCGCTTCCACAGCACCGGCCCGGCCGACGCCGCCCCGTAGAGCACGCCCATCCTCCCCAGGAACTGCCGACGGGACAGTTCATCCACCGTGTCGATTCACCAAGGCCCAGGGTACGGGTGCTCCGTGAACGGTCGAGCAACGCAGAGCGGCCGCCCGGTCACGGAACGGTGATGTGACGGCGTTCCTGTTCGCAGGCCGCCCGCACGTGGCAGCCCTTCAGGTGGTCGTTCACCAACCCCAGCGACTCCATGGCGGCATAGGCGGTGGTCGGCCCGATGAAGCGGACCCCGTAGCGCCGCAAGGCTTTCGAGAGCGCCACCGACTCCGGCGTCTGCGTCGCGAGATCGCCGAGGAGGACGGGCGCCGCCCGCCTCCGCCGGACGGGCTCGTGCTCCCATACCAGGGCGGCCAGTGAACCCCGGTCGGCCTGCACCGCCAGCGTCGCCCGGGCGTTGGCGATGGTCGCTTCGATCTTGCCCCGATGGCGGACGATACCGGCGTCGCTGAGAAGACGGGCGATGTCCTCGTCGTCGAAGCCAGCGACCTTCTCCGGCTCGAACCCGGCGAAGGCCTGCCGGAACCCCTCGCGCTTTCGGAGGATCGTGAGCCATGACAGTCCCGACTGAAACCCCTCGAGGCAGAGCTTCTCGTAGAGGCGCACGTCGTCGGCCACCGGCCGGCCCCACTCGTCGTCGTGGTACGCCTGGTAGTCGGGGGTGCTGCCTGCCCAGGGGCAGCGGATCCGGCCGTCCTCGCCCTTCACCGCTCCCATCTTCGTGATGTCGCTCATGCGGAGCGGCAGCGTACATGCATAGCGGATCGAGGACGGGGGTAGCCTCGCGAGTTAAGCCGCGCCGGTTCCTTCCAGGCGGCGGCACTGTTGTGGGGGAGGTTGCGTGATGAAGTCGAACAGCGTGCACCGCCGGTTCGCCCTGGCCGTCATGTTCGTCGCCCTGCTGGCCGGATGCAGCCCGGCGGGCGAG
>JAICGL010000580.1 GCA_025923175.1 Acidimicrobiia bacterium | reverse complement strand
GTCGACTACATCAAGCGCGAGGTCGGCGGGCTCGAGGAACTCGGCGCGGACCCCGAGGTCCGTCGCACCCGGGTGTTCACCAGCGGGTACACGATCGAGACCACGATCGACCCGAAGCTGTTCGACGCCACCGTGAGCGCCGCCGCGGCCCGCCTCGGCGAGCCCGGCGACCCGATCACGGCCGTCGCCAGCGTTGTCCCGGGGGACGGTGCGGTGGCCAACCTCTTCGGCGGTCTGGACTACGTGGCCACGCAGTTCGGCTACGCCGACCGGGGGCTGCGCCAGCCGGGGTCGGCGTTCAAGCCGTTCGTGTATCTGGCGGCCCTGCGGGACGGGATCGATCCCCGTACCTCCTTCGACGGCCGGTCCGGGCGGCGGATCGCCTGCTACGGCGACCGGCCGGTGAACAACTACGCCGGCGAGGACTTCGGTGGCACCATCGACGTCGACTCCGCCATGGCCCGCTCGGTCAACGTCGTCTTCGTCGATCTCGGCTGCCAGGTCGGCGTCCGTGATGTTCTCCGGGCCGCCACCGATGCCGGCATTCCGGAGGACGCCGCCGAGGCTCAGGGCGCGGTGTTCCTCGGGGGCCTCGACCGGGGCGTGAGCCCGCTGGCGATGGCCGCCGCCTACGCCACCTTCGCCTCCGGCGGAACCTACGCCACGCCGTACGGCATCAAGACGATCCGGGACAGCCGCGGCAAGGTCGTCTACGAGCACCGGAAAACGACCCGCCGGGCGTTCGAGGCCGACGAGGCCGGCGTCCTCAACGGCGCGCTCCAACGGGTCGTCAGTGCGGGCACCGGACGGGCCGCCGCCATCGGTCGCCCCGTGGCCGGCAAGACCGGGACCACCTCCGACAACGTCGACGGGTGGTTCGTCGGCTACACGCCCCAGGTCGCCACGGCCGTCTGGGTCGGCTACGACCCGGCCCGGCCGATGACCAGCGTCCACGGCCGCTCCGTCACCGGCGGCAGCTTCCCGGCGGCCATCTTCGGTGACCTGATGCGGACGGGTATGGCCGGCGTCCCCGTCCTCCCGCTGCCGACCGCCTCCCCGGCGTCGCTCGGCATCTCTCCCCTGAACGACGCTCCTCCGCCGCCATCCCCGCCACCGCTCGAAGCGCCGCCGCTGCCACCGCCGGACCCTGCAACCCCGCTCCCGGAGGAGCAGCTGGTGACACCACCGACAACGCCGCCGAGCACCGAGCCGCCGCCGTCGACGACCACGACACCCCCCACCACGCAGCCCCGGCCGACGACGACCACGACGGCACCGCCATCATCGACGACGACCACGCCGACAACGACGGGTCCCACAACTACGGAAACCAAGAAGACCGGCTAAGCGACGGGCGGCCCGATCAGCTCCGGCGTGGCCGGTCGACTTCGAACCACACCCGTTTGCCCTGGCGCTTCGATTCGACCCCCCAGTCCCGGGACAGGGCGGCCACGATGGCCAACCCTCGCCCCCCGAGAGCATCGCGGCCGGAACACTGGCGGACCGGCAGCACCCCGCTGGGGTCGTCCACCTCCACCCGGATCGTGTCCCCGGTGACGGTGAGGGCGAGTTCGCCGGCGCCATGGGCGTGAAGGACGGCGTTGGTGACGACCTCGCTCGTGAGCAGTTCGACGATCCCCGTCACCTTCTCGTCGACCCGCTCGCTGTGCAACACCTCGCGGACGTACCGGCGGGCTGCTCCCACTGCGCTGGGTGCGCTACCAAAGGAACTCCGGTGGGCCAGGGAAGTGCTCACATGTAAACCGACCAGGTCGCAGGGGTGTCACTTCCGTTCTGCCCTGCCCTGCTCGCCCCAAACAGGCTCGTTCTTCCTGCCCGCTCAGGTTGGCTCGACCAGGCTCAGCAGTTCACACCGCCAGTCGGCAGCGCCGAGGGCGGGTTCGAGATCGACGTACGAATCCATCGGTGGGGTGCGGCTTCCCCGCACGCGCGCCGCTGATGCGATCTCAGCGGGCGACTGGTCGTCTCCCACGAGCGTGACACGAAGGTCGGTGGCCCGATAGTCGTTGCGCAAGGCGCGGGCCAGGACGCGGGTGAGGTCATTGACCGCACCAGCCAGGTCGTGGGGAAGTGATGCATCAGCTCGATCTCCCATGACCAGCACCACAGTGGCGGCCTTGCTCAGCAACGGCATCACCACAGCCACCGAGGCGTAACGGGCGAGCGCTCCGTCGGCCACCGTCGTGGAAGCCTCGGTCAGGGCCGTCGTGTGGGCCCGGCGTGCAGACGGCAGTTGGATGTAGCAGTCGAATGATCCCGGGAGGGTGGAGGCGCGCACATCGTCGAGTGCCTCCACAGTGTCGGGACAGAGGTGCGGCTGCCAATTGGCCGTTTGAAGGGCCGCAGCCACTTCGAGGGCCCGGGCCGATGAGCCGGTGATGAGAGCGCTGGGCACAGAAGGGTCCTTATTGTCTTCGTAGGGTCACCCGGATCGCAGTGACGAATTTCTGTTCCATCGGCGTGGAGTGGGCATGGACGGCATGTCCCAGCCGATCCGGCTCAGCGCCGCAGTGACCGAGCTCAGCGCCCTGGTGGCGTTGAAGTCGTCCGACTTCCGATGGAGCCTGGCAATGAGCAGCGAGGCAGCTGCCTCGAGAGGCGCACGGCGTCCTTCACCCACCGTGATGAGTTCAAGCACGGCTTCCTCTGGAGAGACGCCGACAGCGGGGTCGAGCGCCCGTTGGAGGACTTCGGCACCCAGCAGCGCCTGCTCAGAGCTCCGCATCGCTCTTGGCGTTCACATGCTCCTGATACGGCGGTAGTGCCTGACGTCGGGGATCGACTTGACAGCAACCACCATGGTCAGCAGTACAAATACGGCGGTCACAGCCGACGCCAGAATGCCAACGATATGCATCGTGTTTCCTTCCCTCTCGGCGAAGACGCCGAATGTGGATGCCGCGCCGCCAACGGCGGCGGGAGGGCGGC
>JAICGL010000579.1 GCA_025923175.1 Acidimicrobiia bacterium | reverse complement strand
CGCCTCGAGATCGTCGCCGAGTCGGAACAGCCCTGGGCCGAAGGCGCCGCCGCCACCGCCCGCGTCGCCGGACCCGACGGCTCGAGCCAGGAGGTGCGCCTGGAGCGCACGGCAGGCGGCCGTTTCGTCGGCGAAATCGACGCCACGGCCCCGGGCAGCTACTCGGTCGGCGTGTCGGTGGACGGGCCAACCGGCCGCCTGGCGTCGGGTGTGGCGTTGGCCAGCCAGTCGTACTCGCCGGAGTACCGCCCGGGGCCGGCCGAACCCGAAGAACTCGCTCGCCTGTCGCAGCTGTCCGGCGGCCGCGGCCCGATCGAAGCGGCCGCGGCCTTCGACCCGGAGAGCCTGAGCAAGGGCCAGGGCCGGCGAACGCTCACCGGCTGGCTGCTCCTCCTCGCCGCATTGCTGTGGCCGCTCGACTGCGCCCTGCGCCGCCTGAGCTTCACCGCCGCCGATCCGAAGGCGCTGGCCGCCCGGGTCGGCTCCGGCCTCAAGGCCCGCCTACCAGGCCTCGACCGCCTGCCCCGCGTCGACCGGCTCCCGCAAGGGCACCGGGCCTCCCGACCGAAACGTTCCAAGGCGCCGACGCCGTCGGCACCGCCGGTCGGAGCGCCGCAGGCTCCGACCGAAACGCCAGAGCCGCCGGCACCGCCGACGCAGCCCGAACCCACACCGGTGGGGTCGGCGCCGACCGAAGGTTCTGACACCCTGGGTCGCCTCCTGCAGCGCAAGCGGAGCGGAGGGCGCTGACCGATGGTCGGCACGGTCGGTCACATTGCCCTCCTCGCCGCAGTTGCGGCGAGCGTCGCGGCCGTCGTTGCATCATTGGGCGGGGCGGCGCGTGATCGCCGGGACGCGGTCCACGCGGCGGCACGGGCGCTGCAGGCCTCCGCCGTCCTCCTGGGCGTAGCCGTCGTCGCGTTGGCCTGGGCTCTGCTCAGCGGCGACTACAGCCTCGACTACGTCGCCCGCGCCACCAGCAGGTCAATGTCGTGGCCCTATCGCCTCGGTTCGCTGTGGAGCGGCATGGAAGGTTCGCTGCTGCTCTGGTCCTCGCTGCTCGCGGTGGGCCTGGGCGCGGGCGTCGTTCGCCTCCGTGGAGCGGCGGAACTGCAGGCGCGGGTGCAGGCGGTGTCCGGGGCGGTCATCGGCGCCGCCACCTTGTTGGTCCTGACGATGGCAGATCCCTTTGCCCGCCTTGCGTTTCCCGCACTCGATGGTGCCGGACTGACACCGATCCTCGAACATCCCGCGCTCCTCTACCACCCGCCGATCCTGTACCTCGGACAAACACTGCTGGCCGTTCCCTTTGCTGTCACCATCGCCGCGCTCATGACGGGCCACTTGGGCGACGCCTGGCTGGCGGTCACCCGGCGCTTCGCGCTGCTGGCGTGGCTGGCCCTCACGGCCGGCATGGTGACCGGAGCTCACTGGGCATATCAGGAGCTCGGGTGGGGCGGCCTGTGGGCCTGGGATCCGGTGGAGAACGCTTCCCTCCTGCCCTGGCTGGCCAGCACGGCTTTCCTGCACTCGGCCCTTGTGACCGAACGGCGGCGGCGTCTGTACGCCTGGACTGCAGCGTTGGCCCTGGCTGCCTTCGCCCTCGGCCTCGTCGGCGCCTTCCTCACCCGCTCCGGCGTCACCGGCTCCGTGCACGCCTTCGCCGAAGCCAGGGCCATCGGCTACGCCTTCCTTGCTGCAGTCGCCGCTGTCGTGGTCGGCAGCGGTCTGCTATTGAGTCGGCGTTGGCATCGGCTCGGAGCCGGCTGGCGCACCGACGGTGTCACCACTAGGGAAGCAGCGCTGCTCGCCAACAACGCCATCCTCCTTTCCGCTCTCGTGGTGGTGGCTACCGGAACCCTGGCGCCGCTTGTGTCGGAGGCGATTGGCGCGGCCAGGTTCACCGTCGCACCGGGATTCTTCGCTGCGCTGACAGCCCTACCGGCGCTGCTTGCACTGATTCTGGCGGGTATCGCCCCGGCCCTGCCCTGGGCCTCCCGGCGGACCGGTAGGCCGCCCGACCGACGACGCCTCGTCACCGCCGGCGTCGGCGTCGTGCTCGGTCTCGTCACCGTCATCGCCCTTGGACTTCGCACTCCAATCGTGCTCATCGCCGCTGCCGCGGCTGGAGCGACGGTGGCGCTGTCGGCGACACAGGCTGTGCACGTGCGGCGCCGGAGCCGGGCGCTGGCCGCCTCCATCGCCCACCTCGGCTTTGCCCTCGCCCTCTTCGGCATTGCGGGATCAACGGCTGGTACCGAGATCTCGGGGCCGCTCGCACAAGGTCAAGAGATGACCCTCGGGCGCTATCGCCTTGTGCAGGAAGGTCTGATCGAACGCTCGAGCGAGCGCCGCTCATCGGTCCGGGTGCAGCTCGGCCTCTTCGTCGGAGACCGCCGGGTGGGAACGCTGCGGCCTGGTCTCGACACCTACCACGGTCCCGGCGGCTCCGGTGCGCCGCTCCCTGAGACCGCCCTGCGGTCAACACCGCGAGAAGACGTCCTCGTCACCGTCGTCCGCATCGACGTCGCGCGCGGCGTGGCTGTCATCGAGGTCTTCCGGCGACCCCTCGTGTTGTGGGTCTGGGTGGGTGGAATCCTTGTCGTCGCCGGAGGAGCGTTGTCTCTGCGCCGTTCCAGCCGGAAGAGTGATCCGCTACTTCCCCTGAAAGTGGGGGTAGTGGGTGGGCCTGAACATCGCGAGCGGCTGGACGAGCTCGTCTGACGGGCTGCCGCCGAACAGCTCGATTTCGATACCTCCACCAAGTTGTGCCACCGGCCCGAGGATCTCACCGACGTTGCCGAGATGGGTCAGGATGGCTTCCGTCTTCGGAAAGGTGACACTGGCCTGAATCTGGTCCACAGGTTCTCTGCTCGCCTCGCAGGTGGCGGTGAGCATGCATACCGATTCGCGAGCAGCCTGGGCGCCTTGCGGGTACGGTCGCGTCGTGGCT
>JAICGL010000578.1 GCA_025923175.1 Acidimicrobiia bacterium | reverse complement strand
GTCGGTGGCTTCGAATGCCATGGGCTACGACTCGCGCTGTTTCATCAGTCGGAAGGTGACCATGCCGTCGGTGCCGGAGACCTCGTGCTCGTCGACGAGCGCGTCGAGGATCTGCTCCGAGAGCTCTGACGGTTCGGGAAGGGCGCCGGACAGCCCGGTGCGTCCGGTGATGGTGATGGAGTCGGTGTCGGCCGAGTAGATCAGCTCCATTGTTCGGTCGTCATCGGGCGGGATGTCGTCGCCGTTGTCAGTGCCGAGAAGGTGGAAACAGAGTTCGTCGACGGCGATGCGCAGGTCTTCCACCTCATCGAAGGTGAAGCGGAGGCGGCTGGCCATGCCGGCCGCGGTCAGGCGGACGAGGCGCAGGTACTCGGGGGCGGCGGGCACGACGAGCCGGACGTCTCCTCCGGTCCGCAGCTGCTCATCGCGCTCGTCCAAACCGTTCTGCTCGCCCGGCATCGGCCCGCTCCTCATCTGCTGACACGCCACGTGGGCAGTCGACACACGTATTCCCAAGACCTACCAGTTTCAACACTTCTCCGGACAGACCCGCCCCATTTGAGAGCTCAGATCAGTCCTGCTTCCCGCCAGGCGGCCATCTCACTCGCTGAATGCCCGAGCCGACCCTCAAAGACGGCCGAATTGTCCACTCCGGGGGCGCGACCCAGGTGCCGTACGGCGCCGGGCGTGGCCATGAGGCGCGACACGACGCCGGGAACCCGCACCGGGCCGAGCGTGTCGTGATCTACCACCGGGATCGTGCCCCGGTGGGCGTACTGAGGGTCGTTCATGATGTCGGCGATCGTGTAGACGGGGGCGATGGCGGCACCCACCGCCTCGAAGGCGGCGGTCACCTCGGCGCTCGAGCGCTTGGCCACCCAGTCGGCAATGGCGTCCTCCACCTCGTCCTGGTGGGCGAGACGGCCGGTGTGGTCGGCGAACCAGTCCTGCTCGACGAGGTCGTCGCGGCCGACGAGGCGCACCACCCGCTCCGCCACCGACTGCGACGCCCCCGACAATCCGAACCAGCGGCCGTCGGCGGCCTGGAAACTGTTGCGGGGAACCGTCATCGGGGTCCGATTGCCCGTCCGCCCCGGCACTTCGCCGAGCTGGTCATAGACCAGCGCCTGCGTGCCGAACATCCAGAACAGCGGCTCGTAGATCGCCTGGTCGATCACCTGACCCCGGCCCGTGGCGTCCCGGTGGCGGAGGGCCGCCAGCGTGGCGAAGGCGCCGACGCAGGCGGCGACGCCGTCGGCCAGGGCCAGCGGGGGGAGTGTCGGCGGGCCGTCGGGATACCCGTTCAGGTGGGCGAACCCGCTCATCGACTCGGCCAGCGTGCCGTAGCCGGGCCGGCCGGAGTACGGGCCGGTCTGGCCGAAGCCCGTCACCCGGACCATGACGAGCCGGGGGTTGACGGCGGACAGGTCCTCCCAGCCCAGGCCCCAGCGTTCCATGGTCCCGGGCCGGAAGTTCTCGATGAGGACGTCGGCGTCGGCCACCAGTTCCTTCAGCAGCGCCGCGCCGTCCGGCCGGCTGAGGCTCAGCGTCACGCAGGCCTTGTTGCGGTTGACGAACAGCCACCACAGCGACACGCCGTCCTTCACCCAGCCGAAGCTGCGGAGGGCGTCACCCTTCGGATGCTCGACCTTCACCACGTCGGCGCCGTAGTCACCGAGGAGGGTGGCGA
This sequence comes from Acidimicrobiia bacterium, assembly GCA_025923175.1. Taxonomy (GTDB): domain Bacteria; phylum Actinomycetota; class Acidimicrobiia; order IMCC26256; family BP-133; genus BP-133. The sequence goes on along the minus strand of JAICGL010000578.1, from coordinate 1,267 downwards.
TGAGCGGCCCGGCGAGGAGGGTCGCGGTGTCGACGACCTTGATGCCTTCCAGCGCCATGGGCTGGGGGGATTGCGGCGACCGGGGCTGTAGCGAACCGGGTTGGGGCTCCATGGGTGAGAGCCAAGCACAATGACCGGGCAGTGGACGGACTCATGAGATCCCTCGCCGACGTCGTCGGGCCCACCCATGTCCTGACCGACCCGGAGCTGACCGTCTCCTACGAGACCGACTGGACCGGCCGCTTCGCCGGACGGGCGGCGGCGGTGGTGCGGCCCGGGAGCACCGACGAGGTGGCGGCGGTCATGGGGCTGCTCCACAGCGCGGGACGGCCGGTCGTGCCCCAGGGCGGCAACACCGGCCTCGTCGGCGGGGGAGTGCCCCTCCACGGCGAGATCGTGGTGAGCCTGCGCCGGCTGGCCGGCATCGACGAGGTGGACCTGGCCGCCGGTCAGGTCACGGTCGGCGCCGGGGCGACCCTCGCCGCCGTCGCCGCCGCCGCCGCCGGCGCCGGTCTGGCCTTCGGGGTCGACCTCGCCGCCCGCGACTCCGCCACCATCGGCGGGATGGTGGCGACCAACGCCGGCGGTCTGCGCATGCTCCGCTACGGCGGCATGCGGGCCCAGACGGCTGGTGTGGAGGCCGTCCTGGCCAACGGGCGGGTCCTCTCCCACCTCGGCGGCTTGGCCAAGGACAACACCGGCTACGACCTGGCCGGTCTCCTGGCCGGCAGCGAGGGGACCCTGGCGATCGTGACCCGCCTGCGGCTGCGGCTCGTGCCCCGCCTCGAGTACCGCACGACCGGCCTGCTCGCCTTCGCCGATGCCGATGCCGCTCTCAACGCGCTGGTGACGCTGCGTCGCCGCCTGCCGGGGTCGCTGGAGACCGTGGAACTGTTCCTGGCAGCGGGGGTCGCCCTGGTGTGCGATCACCTCGGCCTGGCGCCGCCGTTCGGGCGGCTCGATCCGGTCTACCTGCTGGTGGAGGTGGCGGGCACCCACGACCCGACCGGGGAGCTGGCTGAAGCCGTCCTCGAAGGTGTCGGTGACCGGGACATTGACGGGGCCGTTCAATCGGAGCCGGCCGGGCGCGCCCGGCTGTGGCGCTACCGGGAGGCCCACACCGAGGCGATCAACGCCGCCGGGGTGCCGGTGAAGCTCGACGTGACCCTCCCGTTCGGGGAGCTGGCCGGCTTTCTCACCGCCGTGTGCACCGCCGTCGACGGGGCCGCGCCCGGGGCACGCTGCGTGCTCTTCGGCCACGCCGGCG
>JAICGL010000577.1 GCA_025923175.1 Acidimicrobiia bacterium | reverse complement strand
GAGGTGGGCGAAGGCGGTGGCCGGCGCCGGGTCGGTCAGGTCGTCGGCCGGCACGTAGATGGCCTGGACCGAGGTGATCGAGCCGTTGTCGGTCGAGGTGATCCGCTCCTGGAGGGCCCCCATCTCGGACGCCAGCGTCGGCTGGTAGCCCACGGCCGAGGGCATCCGGCCGAGGAGGGCGGACACCTCGGAACCGGCCTGGCTGAACCGGAAGATGTTGTCCACGAACATCAGCACGTCGCGGCCGCCCTCGTCGCGGAGGTACTCGGCCATGGTCAGCCCGGAGAGAGCGACCCGCAGCCGGGCGCCGGGCGGTTCGTTCATCTGGCCGTAGCAGAGGACGGCCTTCTCGATGACGCCCGACTCCTGCATCTCCAGCCAGAGGTCGTTGCCTTCCCGGGTCCGTTCACCCACGCCGCAGAACACGGAGTAGCCACCGTGCTGCTGGGCGACGTTGTTGATCAGCTCCATGATGACGACGGTCTTGCCCACGCCGGCGCCGCCGAACAGGCCGGTCTTGCCGCCCTTGGCGTAGGGGGCGAGGAGGTCGACGACCTTGATGCCGGTCTCGAAGATCTCGGTGTTCGTGGAGAGCCGCTGGAACTGGGGCGACGGGGCATGGATCGGGCGGCGCTGCTTCACGTCCACCGGACCCCGGAAGTCGACGGGCTCCCCGAGGAGGTTGAACACCCGCCCGAGGCACTCCTCGCCGACCGGCACGGTGATCGGCCCGCCGGTGTTGAGGACGGGAGTGCCGCGCACGATGCCGTCGGTCGACGACATGGCCACCGCCCGCACCTGGTCCCGCCCGATGTGCTGCTGCACCTCGGCCACCAGCGTGGTCTTCTCGTCGCCCTCGCCCTGTTCGATCGTCAGCGCGGTGTAGATCTCGGGCAGCGAGTCCTCCTGGCCGTCGAACTCCACGTCGAGGACGGGCCCGATGACCTGAACGACCCGGCCGTAGCGGGAGTCACCCTTGCTGGCGCCGTTGGTGGTGCCCGTGCTCACAGTGCTCGTCATCAAAACTCCCTAGTCCTTGAGGGCCTCTGCACCGCCGATGATCTCGGAGATCTCCTTCGTGATCAGCGCCTGGCGGGCCCGGTTGTACTCCCGTGTCAGCAGGTTCACCATCTCCGTGGCGTTGTCGCTGGCCAGCTTCATGGCCAGCCGCCGGGCGACCTGCTCCGAGGCCACCGCCTCGGCCAAAACCGAATACATGATCTGGCGCCCGTAGAGCGGCAGGAGCCGGTCGAGGATCTCCTCCGCCGACGGCTCGAACAACGGCGGTGGGCCGCTCGACGCCGCCTCGTCTTCGGGGGCGATGGGGAGGAATCGCAGCAGCGTCGGTGGCTGACGCCCCAGGGTCTCCCAGTGGGGGTAGACGATCAGGACCTCGTCGACTTCCTTCTCGAGGAACGGCGTGGCCAGCTCGTTGAGGAAGTACTCGGCGTCGTCCACCTCGGGGCGGTCCGACAACTGGTCGATGTAGACCCGCTCCGGCTCGAAGCCCTGGAAGCGCAGCGCGCTGTTGCCCTTCTTCCCGGCGACGAACAGGCGCACGTCGCGGCCTTCGGCCACTTTGGCCCGGTAGGTGTCGCGGGCCAGGCGGACCAGGTTGGTATTGAAGGCACCGCACAGGCCTCGGTTGGCGGTGATGACGAACAGCAGCGTCCGGTTGCCCGGGCGCGTCTCGAAGTGGGGCCACTTCGACACGTCGACGCCGCTGGCTCCGATCTCGCCCATGAGCGAGCGAAGGCTCTCCAGGTACGGCCCCGACGACTGCACCCGCTGCTGGGCGGACTTCAGCTTCGCCGTCGCCACCATCTCCATGGTGCGCGTGATCTTCTTCGTCGAAGCGACGCTCTTGATCCGTTTACGGATGACCTTTGGCTGCTCGGGCATGCGTTGGCCTCGGTTACTCCGCTGCCTCGGTCGGCTTCCACTGGTTGGACTTGAAGGACTCGATCTCTTCCTTGAGCTTGGCGGCGGTGTCGTCGTCCAGCGCCTTGGACTCCTTGATGGTCTTCAGCGCTGCGCTGTCATTGGCCCGCAGGTGGTCGATCATCTCGAGTTCGAAGCGCTTGATGTCCTCGACCGGGACGTCGTCCATGAGGCCGTTGCTGACGGCGAAGATGGTGGCGACCTGCTCCTCCATCGGCCACGTCGCCGCGGTCACCTGCTTGAGCACCTCGACGGTCCGCTCACCCCGGGCCAGCTGGGCTCGGGTGCCGGCGTCGAGGTCGGAGGCGAACTGGGCGAAGGCCTCCAGCTCCCGGTACTGCGCGAGGTCGAGGCGGAGCTTGCCGGCCACCTTCTTCATGGCCTTCGTTTGGGCGTTTCCGCCCACCCGGCTGACGGAGATGCCGACGTTGATGGCCGGCCGCACACCGGCGTAGAAGAGGTCGGGCTCGAGGTAGATCTGGCCGTCGGTGATCGAGATCACGTTGGTCGGGATGTAGGCCGACACGTCACCGGCCTGTGTCTCGATGATCGGAAGGGCGGTGAGCGACCCGCCGCCCCGCTCGTCGGACAGCTTGGCCGAGCGCTCGAGCAGCCGGCTGTGGGCGTAGAAGATGTCGCCGGGGTAGGCCTCGCGGCCCGGCGGGCGGCGGAGCAGCAGCGACAGCTGCCGGTAGGAGGCCGCCTGCTTCGACAGGTCGTCGTAGATGACGAGCGTGTGCTTGCCCTGCTCGTACATGAAGTACTCGGCCATGGCGCAGCCGGCGTAGGGGGCGATGTACTGCATCGGCGCCGGGTCGTTGGCCGTGGCACTGACCACGATCGTGTAGTCCATGGCGCCGTTTTCCCGGAGGAGCTCGACGACGCCGGCCACGGTCGACGCCTTGAGGCCGATGGCGACGTAGACGCAGATGACGCCGGTGTCCTTCTGGTTGATGATGGCGTCGATGGCGACCGACGACTTGCCGGTCTCCCGGTCGCCGATGATGAGTTCCCGCTGGCCGCGGCCGAT
>JAICGL010000576.1 GCA_025923175.1 Acidimicrobiia bacterium | reverse complement strand
CTGGCCGAGGAGGGTCCGCTGGATTTCGATGCGGTCCCCTTCGACCACCCGCTGTACGTCCTCTACTCGTCGGGCACGACCGGCCTGCCAAAGCCGATCGTGCACGGCCACGGCGGAATTCTCATCGACCATCTCAAGCAGCTGGCCTTCTGCATGGACATCGGCCCCGGTGACCGCTTCTTCTGGTTCTCGACCACGGGCTGGATGATGTGGAACCTCCTCATCTCCGGGCTGGCGGTGGGATCCGCACTCGTGCTCTTCGACGGCGATCTCGGCTCCCCCGACCTCATGACGCTCTGGCGCCTGGCCGAGGAGACCGAGATGACCTACTTCGGGGCCAGCGCCCCCTTCCTGCTCGCCTGCCGCAAGGCGGAGCTGGAACCGGCCGAGGTCTGCGACCTTTCCGGGCTGCGGGGCATCGGCTCGACCGGCGCGCCCCTGCCACCCGAAGGCTTCCGCTGGGTCTACGAAGCGGTCACCACCGACGCCCAGCTCAACTCGATCAGCGGAGGAACCGACGTCTGCGCAGCCTTCGTCGGTGCCTGCCCGCTGCTGCCGGTGCGGGAAGGCCGCATCTCGGGCCGGGTACTCGGCGCCAAGGTCGAGGCCTTCGACCCGGACGGCCGGCCGGTGATAGGGGAGCAGGGCGAACTCGTGATCACCGAACCGATGCCGTCGATGCCGGTCGGGTTCTGGGGCGATGACGACGGCTCGCGCTACCGGTCGGCGTACTTCGAGGACTTCCCCGGCGTATGGCGCCACGGCGACTGGATCGAATTCGACGACGACGGCAGCTGCGTCATCTCCGGCCGATCCGACTCGACGCTCAACCGCGGCGGCGTCCGCCTCGGCACCTCCGAGTTCTACTCGGTGGTGGAGGGTTTCCCGGAGGTGGCCGACAGCCTCGTCGTCCATCTCGAGGACCAGACCGACGACGGCATCGGGATGGGCGAACTGCTGCTGTTCGTCGTGCCCGCCGAGGGACACTCCGTCGACGATGATCTGAAGGCCCGCATCGCCGGAGAGCTGCGCCGGTCGCTCTCACCCCGCCACATCCCCGACGCCGTGCACGGCGTGACGGGAATACCCCGGACGCTGTCTGGGAAGAAGCTGGAAGTACCAGTAAAACGAATCCTCACCGGAACGCCGACCGACGTCGCGGCGAGCCGGGGAGCTCTGGCCAACCCCGACTCGCTCGAGGCGTTCGAGCTTTTGGCGGCCGACAGGGCCTCATCGTGAGCTGCCCTTGAAGGATCCGGCGTCGTGGCTGGCCATCACGGTTTGTGTGTGGAGGCTCAGTTACACGATGTCAGACGATCCCCAGATTCTTGAGAACGCACTCCGGACGCTGTCCCGTCTCCTCCTATCTGAGGAGACCCTCGAGGCGACCCACGGTCGGGTGGCGAGCCTGGCCTGCCGGACGCTTCCCCCGTGCGACCTGGCCAGCCTGACGATGGTCACCGACGGGCGGCCGTCCACACCGGTGCAGACCGACCCGCTGGCCGCCGACCTCGATTCCGTCCAGTACCGCTCGCGACGCGGCCCCTGCCTCGAGGCGTACCAGGTCGGCAAGATCGTCAGGGAGAAAATCTCCGAGCAGACGAATCGTTGGCCGGAATTCAGTGACGTGGCGCAAAAGGCCGGAGTGAAGTCCGTGCTCGCCGTTCCCCTCGTGGCCAACGAACAGCCGCTCGGAGCGCTGAACCTCTACTCCAAGTCGTCCTCCGGCTACGACGACACCGCCGAAGAAACGGCCCTCCTCTTCAGCCAGCAGGCCGCCGTTGCCTGCGCCAACGCCGAGGTGTACTGGCGGACGTTCAGCCTCACCGAGCACCTTCGCGAAGCGCTCGAGAGCCGCGACGTGATCGGCCAGGCCAAGGGCATCCTCATGGCCCGCCGGCGCTGCACCGCCGAAGCCGCCTTCGAGATGCTCCGGAAGGCCTCCCAGCACCGCAACATCAAGCTCCGCGACATCGCGGACCAGGTGGTCTACCTCGGCGATCTCGAAGACTGACGCAATTGGGCGAAAGTTGACTTAAGTCGGTCCGGGGCCAGGACCGATAGGCCATTGACAGCGAAAATGGCAAACCCGCCGCGAGGCGGGGACGCAAAGCCACGGGGCCCATGTCGGCCAGCCGGGCTACCGAACTGGTGGCGAGATGAACAATCTGGTCAGGTGGCTCCCCCGGGGCCGCATGTTGCCCGATGAGGTATGGGCCCAGCGTCACCGCGGCATCCTCATCCTGTTGGGGCTACATGTGCCGGTGCTGTTCGTCTACGCCCTGGTGCAGGGCCAGTCGGCATGGCACAGCTTCATCGAGGCGTCGGTGGTGGCGGCGTTTGCCGCGGTTGCCATGACCCTGCGCTCGAACCGCCGGCTGTCCACCGTGGTCGCCTCGCTGGGTCTCCTCACGAGCTCAGCGGTACTCGTCCACCTGTCCGACGGACTGATCGAGATGCACTTCCACTACTTCGTGGTGGTCGGAGTCGTCGCCCTCTACCAGGACTGGCGACCGTTCCTCATCGCCATCGGCTACGTCGTCGTGCAACACGGGGTCGCCGGAGTCGTCGATCCCACCATCGTCTACGACCACTCCGGCGCCATCCAGCACCCCTGGGCCTACGCCGGCCTCCACGGCTTCTTCATTCTGGGCATGAGCGGGACGGGGCTCGTTTCCTGGCGGCTCAACGAAGCGCTCCTGCAGGCCACCGCCGACCGGGAGGAGGGCCTGGCCGAGGCGCAGGCGCTCGCCGGGCTGGGGAGCTTCGAGCTGGACCTGGCCACCGGCAAGCAGGTGTGGTCCGATGAGCTGTTCCGACTGTTCGGGCTGGACCCGGCGGAGCCGACCGTCACGCGGCAGGGCATCCTCTCCCGCATCCACCCTGAGGACCAGGAGGCACTGGTCCGAATGCGAGCCACGCTCGAGGCGGGGACCCCGTCCGCCACGGACTGCCGCATCCTGCTTCCCGACGGGTCGGT
>JAICGL010000575.1 GCA_025923175.1 Acidimicrobiia bacterium | reverse complement strand
TTGCCCGGCGTGCAGGTGTTGTTCGCCTTCCTCCTGGTCCTGCCGTTACAGGCGGAATTCACGAGTATCTCCGACACCGAGAGGATCGCCTATTACGTGTCGTTCTTCGGCTCGGCGATGGCTTCTGTGCTTCTCATCGCCCCCAGCGCACATCAGAGGCTGCGGGCCCCGGTAAGCGGCATGGAGCGTCATTCCAAACAGCATCTGGCCATCGCGGTGAATATCACAATCGTCGGCACCATCATCTTCTCCATCGCCCTGGCCGCAGCAGTGTTCCTGATCTCTAGTATCACCCTCACCGATAGCCTCGCCATCGCCGCCACCCTGGCCGTGGCTGCAGTCACGGTCTGGGCCTGGTTCTACATCCCCCTGGTCACCTTCGAGCGCCACTGAGCGTCGGCCCGGTTTCTCTGGCTGCGCCGAGGGGGTAAGTCCCGGCGTTCCATGGAGGTGAAATCATGACCGAATACACCGAAACCGTTGAAGGTCACCACTCTGACGTGAGGACCACCGAAGAAGGAATCTCGGCTCGAGAGAGATTTGGAGGTGCCGATCTGGTGGCTTCCATCTTGGGGATGCTGGCCGGATTAGGGACCTTCGTCTTTCTCGGGGCCCTCTTCGCGGCAGGAGCTGCCAACGTCGAGCTGCAGACCAACCTGCTCAACCAAGAAGGCACCCTGGACGAGGTCGAGATAGTCGGCGCCTTGGCCGCAGTGGCCGTTGCCTTCGTGTCCTTCCTGGTCGGCGGTATCGCCGCCGGCCGAATGGCACGCTTCGACGGCGGTATGAATGGCCTGGGGGCCGGTCTGTGGTTCCTACTCCTCGTCGCGGTCTTTGGAGCGCTCGGTGCCTGGGTTGGGGCCGAGTACAACGCCTTTGCCGCGGCCAACCTGCCCAATTGGGTGTCGCAGATCGACGTCGACGACGTGACCACGGCCGCCGTCGTCATGGCCGCGGTGTCCGCAGCCGCGATCCTGCTCGGCGGCTATCTCGGCGGACGTATGGGAGACGCACACAACCGCAAGGTCGATGCTGCGCTCATCGATGACACTGTCCATCCACCGGCGTATCTGGTTGGGAGGTGAGCCATGTACATCAGCATCGGAGGTCTGATTCTCCTGATTCTGATCCTGATCCTCATCTTCTGATCAGGTCTTGATTCCGAAGCATCGATCCAACGCATTTGAAGGGGGAGCCGGCAAGCCCGGCTCCCCCTTCATCAATCCGGATACGCCGGCTCAGGCCAGAGCGGCGTCGAGGGTGATGGGCACGTTGCCGGCAAGAGCCTTGGACACGGGGCAGTTCTCCTTTGCGTCTTCGGCCATGGTGACGAAGTCCTCCTCCCCGACGCCGTCAGCCGCTCCCCGCACCGTGAGCAAAATGCCCGTGATGCCCTCACCAGGGACGAAAGTGGCCGTCGCCTCGGTGTCGAGCACGATGTTGGATCCCCCTGCCTTGCCCAGCCGGGCAGAGAAAGCCATGGAGAAGCAGGCGGCATGCGCAGCTGCGATGAGCTCCTCCGGGCTGGTCAGGCCTTCATGGGCCTCGCTGCGAGCCTTCCACGTGACCTCCATCGGCCCGGCTGCCCCCGTGTCGAGGGTTGCAGTGCCGGAGCCATCGGTCAGGTCGCCTTCCCAGTGGGCGCGGCCGGTGCTCTCGAGTCCCATGTTTGTTCCTTTCGGTCGGGCCCGACGAGCCTACCGGCCCCCGGCAATGCCGACGCCGGGCGGCGTCAGGCGGCAAGACCGAGGTGGACGCTCACCCTAACGTCCGACCTGGAGCCGGTCAGCAGCTCCGCGGTCTCGCCGCAGACGCAGCGATAGCGAACCACCATGCCGTCCTTGGTGTTGACGATCCCAAGTAGATCCGACGCCCAAATCAAGGTGTCACGATCCAATTTCTCACACCGCGCGAGGAACACCCGAGACCTCCTTGGTGAGGGTGAGCCGGTAGCGACCGAGTCTCACCGAATGATGCTTGTGCCCGGGACGGGCCTTTACCCCGGCCCGGGAATGTCGGTATGCGCGTGCCTCCTCGCGCCTTTCGTCGAGGATGCTCTGCGCTACCAGGTATGCGATAGCGGGATGCCCATACATGGGACTTCCTCCGTGACTGTTGAATCCGACGTAATACCCGTTCTTCGGTACGCTCATTACCTTACGAGACCGACCGTAATAAGTCAAACCAATTTGTCTCATTACCGACCGGAGGGAGCCGGCCGCCGACCACGGTGCCAGCTTGCCGTGTCGACGGGCCCGATGCGGTGCATTTTCCCCGTGTCGCTCGGTCAGGGCCGGTTCATATACGCTTGCCCGGCCCTAGATTACGCACGTGACCACGACGACATTGGGAAGTCGCCGACCAGTCTGGTGGTGGGTCCATGACTTCGTCGTCGGCCTGCTCGCCGGCTTCGGGGTGGGCTCGGTTGCCGGCCTCTTTCTCAACCGCCTGGTGGAGAACAACCCCGTGGTCCTGGTCTGCGCCGTCCTCGGCGCCGCCGCCGGCATCACGGTGCTGGTCAAGAACCACCGCGATGGGCGCCGCTTTCTCAATGGAGTCGTAGTGGTGAGCTGGATCCTGCTCGTCCTCTCCGCCGGATTTCTCGGCCTGTTCATCTGGGCCGTGTTGAACTTCGAGTGATCTTCAATCCGGCTGGTGGGGTGGGGAGGAGGGTGAGATGGCATCGGTTGGGCCGGCCAGGGCGTAGGCGACAGCCTGTTCCAGGCTCATCGCTTGGCCCTCCCGGTACTGGATCGCCTCGTCGCCGGTGAGGGCCTCCAGCACTTCGTATTCCAGCCCCTCGATCCTGTTGATCTCGCTACGCACGATCTCCGTCCCGGAGGTGATGCGAAGGCGATGAAAGGCCCCGGCCAGGCGAAGGGCGCGGCGGCGGTCACCCAGAGCCAGCGCCAGCCCGGCTATCGCAGCCAACAACAGGACCACACCGCTGACGTCATCGTGATCCGCGAACAGCGCGAGTCCT
>JAICGL010000574.1 GCA_025923175.1 Acidimicrobiia bacterium | reverse complement strand
GGCTGCCCTCAAGGCCCGTCGCCAGTCCGGCGGCGTGGGCGGGACGATCCGGAAGCTGGTCGGGATCGAGATGAAGATGCGCCAGTACGAGATCGGCGAGGAGTTCATCACCCACCTCGAGCAGACGGTCGGAGCCGAGGCCCTCGACGCCGCCTGGCGCGGCCCCGACAGCCTCCCGACCATGGCCGAACTGGAGGCGCCGGAGCGGTGGCTGGAGCGAGTCGGCACCCTGACCGGCTGAGCCTGCCCCACCCCCTGGAGGAACGCTTCGCCGGGTTGAGGCCGCCGGTCGTCGTGGCTTGCTCGGGCGGCCCGGACTCCCTCGCTCTCCTGGCCCTGGCCGCCGAGGCGGGGCTCGAGCCGGTGGCCGTCCACGTGGATCACGGCGCACGGGCCGGGAGTGCCGCCGAGGCCGACGTCGTGGCCGGGTTCGCCGAGCGGCTGGGCACCGGGTTCGCCGCCGAGGCGGTGGTCGTGCCGCCGGGCCCGAACTTCGAGGCCCGGGCCCGGGAGGCCCGCTACGAGGCTCTCGAACGGGCGCGGGAGCGCCTCGGCGCCACGGCCGTGCTGGTCGGCCACAGCCGGGACGATCAGGCCGAAACCGTGCTGCTGAACGTCCTTCGCGGCGCCGGCGTGAGCGGCCTGGCGGGGATGCCGGCCCGCCGCGGCTCGATCGTGCGGCCGCTCCTGGAGGTGCCCCGGGCCGACCTGGCGGCGGTGTGCGCCCGCCTCGGCCTGTCCCCGATCGTCGACCCGATGAACGCCGACCCCGCCCACCGCCGGGTCTGGCTTCGCCGGGAGGTCATCCCCGCCCTCGAGACCGGCGCCGCACGCGACCTGCGGGAGGTCTTGGCCCGCCAGGCCGTCGTTGCACGAGCCGATAGCGACCTCCTCGATTCCCTGGCGGGGGAACTCCTGGCCCGGGCCGGTGGTGGAAAGCACGACGCAGGCTTAGAAGCGGCCGTGCTTGCCGCGGCGCCGGAGGCGTTGGCTCGGAGGGCCGTGCGCCTCTGGCTTGGGCCTCCGCCTCCGCCGGCAGCTCATGTCGAAGCGATTGTGGCCGTCGTGCGGGGTGAACGGCGGGCCGTTGAGCTGCCGGGAGGGATCGAGGTCAGCCGGGCCCGGGGGCGGCTCCATCCTCGGCGCATCCAAGGGGCCGACAGCCAACCCGATGCGCCAGGCATCGAGGTTGCCCTGCCTGGCACCGTCTCGGGCTTCGGTCTCGAGCTCACGTCCTGGGTCGAGCGGGCGGCGCCCGTCCGGTGGCCGGACGGGCGGTGGACGGCCGTCCTCGACGCCGACCTCGCCGGGGACCGGGCAGTCCTCCGGCAGGCCGCTCCCGGCGAGCGGTTCGTGCCCTTGGGGCTGACGGGCCACAAGACCGTGGCCGATGCTCTGGCCGAGGCGGGGGTGCCGGCGCAGGCCCGGGCGACCCATCCGATCCTGGCCCGTCCGGGGGCGAATGGGGCTGCTGAGGGCCCGGATGGGAGTGCACTCTGGGTGCTCGGGTACCGTATCGATGACCGCGTCCGGGTATCCCCTGGCACCCGACGCTTCCTCTGGTTGACGGTCGAGGCGGGAGGCCCTCAGGGGTGAAGGACTTCGGCAGAGCCCTCGGAAAGCTGATCGTTACCGAGGACGAGCTTCAGGGTCGTGTGGCGGCCCTCGGCAAGGAGATCACGGCCGACTACGCCGACCGCCCGCCGCTTCTCGTCGGGGTGCTCAAGGGCGCCTTCCTGTTCATGAGCGACCTGGCCCGGCACATCGACCTGCCGGTCGAGCTGGACTTCATGGCCGTGTCGTCCTACGGCAGCGCTACCAAGACCAGCGGCGTGGTCCGCATCATCAAGGACCTCGACACCGACCTCACCGACCGGCACGTGCTGATTGTGGAGGACATCGTCGACTCCGGTCTCACCCTGGCCTACCTGCGGAAGAACCTGGCCGCTCGCGGCCCCGCCTCGCTCGAGGTGTGCTCCCTCCTGGTCAAAGAGGGGCTTCAGAAGGTCGACCCCGACCTCCGCTACGTCGGCTTCCGCATCCCGCCGGTTTTCGTCGTCGGCTACGGCCTCGATATCGACGAACGCTACCGAAACCTCCCCTACGTCTGTGAGTACGCCGAGCCCGACGTTTAGCCCCCTCGGGTAGCCTGAAAGGTCGTCCCGCCAGATCGGAGCCCGCTGCGTGAACAAGGTTGTCAAGAGCACCGTCGTCTACGTTCTCGTGGCGATCCTGGGGTTGTTCCTCCTGGCCAAGGCCCTGACCGCGACGCCCGGGCGGGAGAAGCTTGACGTCAAGGCCTTCCAGAAGCTGCTGGAGGCGCAGCAGGTTGAAACGGCCAGGCTCTACGACCGCGATCACCTCATCAAGGGCGAACTGAAGGACGGGAAGAAGTACGAGCTGAAGTTCCCCGACCGCTACACGGACGAGATCACCGATCGGGTCGTGAATGCCGGGGTCAACCTTCCGGTCGACAACCAGAAGGACAGCCTCTGGGTCACGCTGATCTTCAACTTCGCTCCGTTCATCCTGATCATCGCCGTCATCGCCTTCTTCATGAACCAGGCCCAGGGCGGCGGCAACCGGGTCATGAGCTTCGGGAAAGCCCGGCCCAAGGTCGTCAACAAGGACACCCCGAAGGTCACGTTCGCCGACGTGGCCGGTGTCGACGAGGCCATCGAGGAGCTCCAGGAGATCAAGGACTTCCTGGAGAACCCCCAGAAGTTCCGCCAGATGGGGGCCAAGATCCCCAAAGGCGTCCTCCTCTTCGGCCCTCCGGGGACGGGTAAGACCCTCCTCGCCCGGGCCGTCGCCGGCGAGGCCGGTGTGCCGTTCTTCTCTATTTCAGGGTCGGACTTCGTCGAAATGTTCGTCGGTGTTGGCGCGTCCCGGGTCCGCGACCTGTTCGAGCAGGCCAAGAACTCGGCGCCGGCCATCGTCTTCGTCGACGAGATCGACGCCGTCGGCCGCCAGCGGGGCGCCGGCCT
>JAICGL010000573.1 GCA_025923175.1 Acidimicrobiia bacterium | reverse complement strand
GTCGCGCATCATCCGGTTCTCGATCCCCCGGGCCATCCGGCCGGTGATCCGGGTCGTGAGCGCCGTCGACGTCTCGGTGGCGGCGGCCAGGGCCTTGCGGTGCGGCGCCGATGTCCCCGCCTCCGGAGCCCGAAGGACGGCCGTGCCCTGCACGGCCGCGCCGGCGCCGAGGCTGAGCGCGGCCGCCACGCCCCGTCCGTCCATGATCCCGCCGGCGGCGAGCACCGGCACGTCGACGGCGTCGCACACCTGCGGCACGAGCGCCAGCGTGCCGATCAGCGACTGCTCGGGAGCAGCCAGGAACGTGCCCCGGTGGGCGCCGGCCTCGCTGCCCTGGGCGCAGACAAGGTCGGAGCCGGCGGAGACCAGGGTCACCGCCTCCTCAACGGTGGTGGCCGTCCCGATGAGCAGCGATCCGGCGTCGTGCAGGGCGGCCGTCGCCGCCGCCGGGAGGAGACCGAACGTGAAGCTGGTGACCGGCACCCGCTCCTCGACGAGGACGGCCACCTGGGCGTCGAAGTCCTCCGCCCAGGGCCCGGAGGCGTTGGGCTGGGGCGGGAGCTCGAGCTGCAGCCGGTAGGGCTCGAGCGCGACCAGCGCCCGCTCGACCTCTTCGGCGCTCGGCTCCGCCGGTGTGGGCGCAAACAGGTTGACGGCAAAGGGTTTCGAGGTCGCCTCCCGCACGGCGGCGATATCGGACCGGAGCCGCTCCGGCGACAGGTAACCGCCCGCCAGCGACCCGAGCCCGCCGGCCTCGCTGACCGCGGCCACGAGCGCAGGCGTGCTCGGCCCGCCTCCCATGGGCGCCGCCACGATCGGCACCTCGATCCCCAATTGCCGGACAGCTTCCGTGGCCCACTCACTGCCCATGCGCTCTCCCCGGGGTCAACCGCTGACGCGTTCCGCTCCTCCGGCGATGGATACCGCGAAAACCGCCGGCGGCCCGAACCCGGCTTCGGCGAATGCCTTCGTCACGGTTTCGGTCACCCGGTCGACGGCGTCGACCGGTGTTAGGGCCAGGGCGGAGCCGCCGAAGCCGCCGCCGGTCATCCGGGCACCGACAGCGCCGCCGGTGACGGCCGCGTCGACGGCGACGTCGAGTTCGGGACAGGAGACCTCGTAGTCGTCGCGCAGCGAGCGGTGGGAGCCGGCCAGGGCGGGCCCGATCGAGGTGAGCGCGCCCCGGCGGAGCAGGTCGACCGCCTCGAGCACGCGGTCGTTCTCGGTGACGACGTGGCGGGCGCGGCGGAACGTGACCTCGTCGAGGGCGCCGCTTGCACGTCCCGCCTCGAGGTCGTCGATCGTGGCGTCGCGCAAAGCCGGCACGCCGAGGGCGGCGGCCGCCCGTTCGCAGGCCCGGCGCCGTTCGGCGTAGGGGGACCCGACCAGCGCGTGCTTGACCCGGGTGTCGATCACCAGCAGCGTCAAACCGGCGGCGGCGGGGTCGAACGGAACCAGTTCGGTCATCCGTGTGCGGGTATCGAGGAAGACGGCGTGGCCGGCTCGGCCGAGCAGCACTGCCATCTGGTCCATGATCCCGCAGGGCATCCCGACGACCTCGGTCTCGGCCCGCTGGCCGGCCAACGCCAGCGCCACCCGGTCGACCGTCGACCCGGCCAGGTCGCTCAGGGCCAGCGCCACCGCAGCCTCGAGCGCCGCGCTCGACGACAGCCCGGCCCCGGCCGGCAGGTCGGCGTGGACGACGACGTCGGCGCCGGGGACCGGCACGCCGAGTTCGCGCAACGCCCAGGCCGTGCCCTCGACGTACGCCGACCAACCCGACGACGTGCCCGGGCCGACCTCGGCCACCGGATGGCTGACCGGCTCACTCCGATCCCGGCTCGACCAGCACCGGAGGACGCCGTCGTCACGCCGGGCCGCCGCCACCACCACCGAACGGTTGATGGCAACCGGCAGGACAAAGCCGTCGTTGTAGTCGGTGTGCTCGCCGATGAGATTCACCCGCCCTGGCGCCCGCCACACTCCCTCGGGTGGGCGTCCCGCCAGTTCGGCAAAGGCTTCGGTGACCGCGTCGACGAGACTCATCACCTAGGAGTCTGTCGGGCCGATCACCCCACCAGTCGGATTGTGATGGCGGCAGCCCCGCCGGACAGGAGGCCCCCGATCGCCACCGCGAGGGGCGCGACGCCGATGCGCCTGCCATTCCTGGTCGGAGTGGCCGATCCAGACGAAGCAGTGATCGCCCCCGCTGGAGCCGACGCGCCCGGGTGGTAGCGGAGCTGGTGCATCTGCAGGCTTCCCAGAGAGGGCGCTTCCGCTCCGCACGTATCGCACCGCATGCCGATGGCCATCAAAGCTTTTCTCGGCTGATGGGCGACTCCGATTGAACGGGCGATCAGCCCGCTTTCGGGCATTGTGTTGCCATGCGATCCCGCTGGCCGGTCCTCCTGGCTGTGGCCGTCGTCGTGCTCGGCCTGCCCGGCGTCGTCGTTGCCCGCAAGGCCAGCGGCCTCCGGCAGCTGGGCACGCCGGTCCGCCTGGTGAGCAGCGACGCCCCGGCGCCTGCTCCGTTGCCGGCGGCCGGAGGAGAGCCGATCAACTGGACGGTCCGATCCGACGGGCGGGTGACCGACGTCGCCGTCCTCCCCTCGCTGGGGCTCGTCATCTATGTCGAGGAGGTGGCGCAGCGCTCCTGGAAGGCGACCGCTGTCGACGCCCGCACCAAGCAGGTCCGCTGGAGCAACGCCCGGGCGCACACCGGGCACATCGAGGCCTGGGCCGTCACCGACGCCGCTGTCGTCCTCGCCTACCACCACAGCGCCTCCCGGCTCGCCTGGCGGACCCACCGGGCGGCCAGCTTCGAGGGGATCGATCCGCTGTCGGGCAAGGTGCGGTGGACCCGCCACGTCTACAACCTCATTGGCGAACGGCCCGGCGACTACGCCCCCACGCTGGCCAGCCCGAAGGAGAACGTCGTCTACGCCCGCACCGAATTCGGCGTTCCCAACGGGATCGACACCCGAACC
>JAICGL010000572.1 GCA_025923175.1 Acidimicrobiia bacterium | reverse complement strand
CTCGCCCCAGGGGATCTCGGCCGGATCTTTCGACTCGAGCTTGCGGACCTCGTTCCCGTCCACCGAGAAGCCGCCGTCGGTGACCTTGACCTCGTTGGGCAGCACGCCGCCGACCGAGTCGTGCTTGAGGAGGAACGCCATCGTCTCGCTGTCGCCGAAGGGGTCGTTGACGGCCACCAGCTCGACGCCGGCGTTGGCGCCCCTGGCGAGGATCGCCCGGTAGAAGGAGCGGCCGATCCGCCCGAAGCCGTTGATGCCGACACGTACCGTCATGCTCAGTCCTCCACGTCCGGGGTCCACATGGTCTGCCACCCGTCAGACGCCCGCCTCCCCGCAACGGGGGGCGGCCTCGGGGGCACCTCCCGGGGAGCCTACAAGAGCCCTTCGAGCGCCTTGGCAAGGGCCGCCGGGTCGTGGACGTGGCCACCGGGCCCGGCCACGTCGGCGGCCACCGGTTCGACGCCGAGGGCGCGGATGGAGATCTCGTCGGCGGCCAGCTCCCCGCCGAGGTGGTAGAGGAAGGCGTCGACCCGGGCGCCGTGGTCGAGCACGGCCCGGAGGTGGTCGGTGGCGTCGAGCCCGAGGGTCTCGGGGACCTGGGGCTCCAGGTTGCAGACGTGGACGATCCGGCCCCGGGTGGCGGCCAGCGCCTCGCGGATGGACGGCACGCACAGCACGGGCGCCAGGCTGGTGAACAGCGACCCCGGGGCCAGGATCACCTGGTCGGCGAGTTCGATGGCGCTCACCACCTCGGGGTGGGCCTTGGCGTCTTCGGGGACGATGTGCACCCGCCGGATGCGGTCCAGGCTGTTCGAGACGGCGACCTGGCCCTCGACGTTGGACGACTCGGGCCCGGCGTCGCCGGCGTCGGCCGTCAGCACCACCGGGTCGGTGGTGGCCGGCAGCACTCGGCCGGCGCAGTCCATCAACCGGCCCGCCTCCTCCAGCGCCTGGCCGAAGTCGCCCAGCACCTGGGTGAGCCCGACGAGGATCAGGTTGCCGAGGGCGTGACCGTCGAGGTCACCGCCCCGGAAGCGGTGCTCGAACGCCTCCCGCCACACCGAGTCGGACTCCGCCAGCGCCACCAGGCACTTCCGGAGGTCGCCCGGCGCCGGGACGTCGTAGATCTGGCGCAGCCGCCCCGAGGAGCCGCCGTCGTCGGCGACGCTCACGACCGCCGTCACCGACCCGGCATAGCGGCGGAGAGCGGTCAGCGTGGTGGCCAGGCCGTGGCCGCCGCCGAGGGCGACCACCGTCGGCCCGCCCGGAATCGGCCCGCCCAGCTGCCAGGGGTCGCCCTTGGGCATGGGCGTGAGCGGCCGGCGCCCGCCGGTGGGACGCCGGATGCGGGTCGGGGCCGGGGCCGGCGCCGGCCGCCGTTCCAGGCTGCCGTGCTCGCCGTTCTCGCTTTTGTTGTCGCCTCGTTCGTTCTCAGCCACGTTCGAGATCCCGGTGATGGACCTGGGCCGGGAAGCCCAGGCGCTCGAAGATCCGGGCCAGCTCCTCGGCCAACACCACGCTGCGGTGGTGGCCTCCGGTGCAGCCGACGCCGATGGACAGGTACGACTTTCCTTCCTTCACGTAGGCCGGCAGGAGCAGCCCGAACAACCGCTCCAGCTCGACGAGGAACGCCTCGGTCTCCTCCTGCTTCATCACGTAGCGCTTGACCTTGGCGTCGGTACCCCGCAGGGGCCGCAACGACTCGACCCAGTGCGGGTTCGGCAGGAACCGGCAGTCGAAGACCAGGTCGACGTCGAGCGGAAGACCGTGCTTGAAACCGAAGGAGACGATGTTGCTCTGCAGGGCGGTCTCGGAGGGCCCGCCGGCGAACAGCGCCCGCAGCCGGTCACGCAGCTGGTGGACGTTGAGTTTCGAGGTGTCGATCACGACGTCGGCCTCGGCCTTGAGCGGCTCGAGCAGCGCCCGCTCCTCGGCGATGGCCTCGGTCATCCGCTCCCCCGCCGCCAACGGATGCTTGCGGCGGCTGGCCTCATACCGCCGGACGAGGACGTCGTCGCCCGCCTCCAGGAAGAGGATCCGGGTGCGGGCCCCCGCCTCCCGGAGCTGTTCCAGGGCGACGTGGAGGTCCTCCAGCGCGCCGGAGCGGACGTCGGCGCCGAGGGCGTAGCGGATCGGGGGCCGCCCGGGCACCCGGGCCAGCTCCGCCACCTTGGGGATGAGGAGCGGCGGCAGGTTGTCGATCACGAAGAAGCCGAGGTCCTCGAGAACATTGGCCGCTTCGGACCGCCCCGCCCCGGACAACCCGGTGACGATCGTGATGTCGAGCTCGTCACTCATCGCGCCTCCACGATGACACGGTTACCGGCGTCGTGGAACGAGTCGGTGGTGACGGAGTGTGCAATCGTTCGTAAATCCGCCGTCCGACGGCTTCCGGCAGCCAGCTGACGCCGACGAGTTCCTCTTCGGTCATGGCCCGGATCTTCTTCACCGAACCGAACTCCTTGAGGAGCCGCTTGCGCCGCCCGGGCCCGAGGCCGGCGATGTCGTCGAGGACCGACTTGGTCATGGCCTTGCCCCGCCGTTCCCGGTGGAAGGTGATCGCAAAGCGGTGCGCCTCGTCGCGCACGCCCTGCAGGAGGTACAGCGCCTCCGAGTCGCGGGGAATGCGGATCGGGTCCGGCTCGCCGGGCCGGTACACCTCTTCGAACTTCTTGGCCAGGCTGGCCACCGGGATCTCCTCGAGCCCCAGTTCCTCGAGCGCCATCACCGCCGCCGACAGCTGGCCTTTCCCACCGTCGATGAGGACCAGGTTCGGCGGGTAGGAGAATCGCTTGCCGGCCCGCACCCCCTCGTCGCGCTCCCGGAGGTAGTTGCTGAACCGGCGGGTGATGACCTCGCTCATGGCGGCGAAGTCGTCCTGGTCGTCGAGGGAGCGGATCTTGAAGCGGCGGTAGTCGGACCGCTTGGGGAGCCCGTCCTCCATCACGACCATGGAGGCCACGATCTCCGTCCCCATGGTGTGGGAGATGTCGTAGCACTCGAT
>JAICGL010000571.1 GCA_025923175.1 Acidimicrobiia bacterium | reverse complement strand
GGAGCCGCTCGACGTGCTTCTTGTCGCCGCCCAACAACTCCGAGCCGCGGGCGAGGCGGCGGGTGCGCTTGCTGGCCTTCTTCTCCAGCAGGTGGGCGCGAAACGCCTTGCGCCGGCGGATCTTGCCGGTACCGGTCACTTTGAAGCGCTTGGCCGCGCCCCGGTGGGTCTTCATCTTGGGCATCGGAATCTCCGCTGGCGGGGGTGGAAGAGAGAGGTTACGACGTGGGCGAGGCCTGGACAGACTCGGCGGGCGAGGACTCAGAAGTGGGCTGATCGGCGACCGGCGGTGCCTCGGCGGCCTCAGCGGCTTCAGCGGCCGGAGCCTCCCCGGCGGGCCGCGGCGGACGGGTCTTCGATCCACCCTTCGGCTCCTGCTTCTTGACCGGCGCCAGAACCATCAACATGTTTCGGCCGTCGACCCTGGGAGCAGCCTCGACGTTGCCGACGTCTTTGACCTGCTCGGCGATCCGGTCGAGGATCCGCTTGCCCAGCTCCGGATGGGCCATTTCCCGCCCCCGGAACATGATCGTGATCTTGACCTTCGAGCCCTCGTTGAGGAACCGCTCCACATGCTTCGTCTTCGTGGAGTAGTCGTGCTCGTCGATCTTGGGACGGAACTTCATCTCCTTGATCACGACATTGCTGGTCTTGCGCCGAGATTCCTTCCGCCTCACGTCCTGCTCGTACTTGTACTTCCCGAAATCCATGATCTTGCAGACGGGGGGGTTGGCGTTCGGCGCGACCTCCACCAGGTCGAGGTCGTGTTCACGAGCGATGTGGAGCGCTTCGGGAAGGGGCTTGACTCCAATTTGTTCCCCGTCGGCTCCGACCAGGCGTACTTCACGGGCCCTGATCCGCTCGTTGATCCTGGCGTCAGTTGTAGAAATCGGCGCATCACCCTTTCGGTCGGTGGTCTGGCTCCCGGGACGCGGAAACGGCGCACGGAGGGTGCGCCGTTCGTGATAGCCCGGTTACAGGCTCTCCGGTCAACCCGGCGCACCTCGTACAGTGGCCGGGTGGGAAGTCGCGAACAGCTCCTCGACTCCCATCTTCCCTGTAAGTTGTCGTGCCTGAGGATAACAGCATGAGCACCATCTGGACACCAGGCGGGGAGTACGTCCCCCGGGAGGAACCGCCCAAGCAGCCCGCCGCGCCGCCGCCGGGCCAGGGCCGGGAACCGACCCCGGAGGAAATGCAGGCCGCCCTGGCCGAGGCCCGCAGGGTCCTCCAGACGCCCGTCATCGAGCACATCGGCGGGCACGCCATGGCGATGTTCGAGCTGGCCGCCCTCCATCTGGAGCGGGAGGCCGCGACGAACGGCGAGGAGAAGCCCGACCTGGCCGAGGCGTCGCTGGCAATCGATGCGATGGCCGCCCTCGTCGAGGGTCTGGGCGAGAAGCTCGAGCCCTACCGGGGCCAGCTTCAGCAGGCTCTCGATCAGCTACGGATGGCCTTCGTCCAGCTGAGCTGAGTCAGCGCCGACGGATTTCCACTGCTTCCCAGCGGCCCAGCGGGCCGGGGGCAATCCTGAATTCCACTGGCACACCGACGGGGATTTCGCGGGTGCCGTCGGCGATTTTCGTGCAGTGGAAGGGGTAGGCGCGGTCGTCGTCGCCCCGGATCTGGCCCAGGCCCCGCTTGGAGTCGAAGGCGACGACCGTTCCGTCCATGAGCTGCGTCAGTGGACGATCTTGGCGATCGGGAGCTCGATGATGTCGGTGGCGCCGTGGTCCTTCAGGGCGGGGATCAGGGTGTTGATGTCGGACTTGGGCACCACGGTCTCGACGGCGTAGGCCTCGTCGCCGAACAGCTTCGACACCGTCGGCGACTTCATGGCGGGGAGGATCTCGATCACGGCGTCGAGCTTGTCGGCCGGGACGTTGAGCTTCACCAGGACGCGGCCCCGGGCCTCCAGCGTGCCGAGGAGGAGCGTGGAGAGTTGCTCCATGGCGTGGCGCTTCTCGGGGTCGGCGTAGCTGTCGCGGTTGGCGACCAGCTCGGTGTAGGAGACGAGGATCGTGGCGATGATCTTCATCCCGGCCGCCCGCAGCGAGCTGCCGGTCTCGGTGAGCTCCACGATGGCGTCGACGATGTCGGGGACCTTGGCCTCGGTGGCGCCGTAGGACAGCTGGATGTCGACGTCGAGGTCATTCGACTCGAAGAACCGGCGGGTGAGCTCGGGAAACTCGGTCGAGACCCTGGTGCCGGGCTTGAGGTCGGTGACCGACTCCACCGCCGACTCACCGGGGACGGCCACGACGATGTTCACCGGGCGGGCCGTCGCCTTGGAGTAGTGGAGCTGCGTCAGGGAGACGACGTCGGAGCCCGTCTCCTCGATCCAGTCGCGGCCGGTGATGCCGAGGTCGAAGTAGCCCCGGGCCACATAGCGGGGAATCTCCTGCGGGCGGAGGATCCGCACCTCGCTGATACGGGGATCGGCGATCGAAGCACGGTAGTCACGCTCGGAAGAGCGGTTGACGGCCAGGTCGGCGTCTTCGAACAGGGCGAGGGTGGCCCGCTCAAGCGAGCCTTTCGGCAAAGCAATTCTGAGCATGAGTTACTGGCCTTTGGGGAGCTGGCGAAGGAGGTCGGCCATCTCGATGGCCGCCACCGCCGAGTCGAAGCCCTTGTTGCCGGCCTTGGTGCCGGAGCGCTCGATGGCCTGTTCGATGTTCTCGGTGGTGAGGACGCCGAAGATGACGGGGACGCCGGTGTCGAGCGATACCCGGGCGATCCCGGCGGCAGCCTGGCTGCAGACGTAGTCGTAATGGGACGTGGCCCCGCGGATCACCGCTCCCAAACACACGATCGCGTCGAACTCGCCGGAGTCGGCGAGACGCTTGGCGGTCATCGGGAGCTCGAAGGCGCCGGGCACCCACGCCACCGTGATCGAGGCGTCGTCGAGGCCGTGGCGGCGCAGCGCCGACATCGCGCCCTCGAGCAGCGACTGCGTGATGGTTTCGTTGAACCGGCTGGCGAGCAGGGCGATGCGCAAGCCCTTGGC
>JAICGL010000570.1 GCA_025923175.1 Acidimicrobiia bacterium | reverse complement strand
CGGTCCTCTTTGGACAGCGCATCGATCGTCGGGTTCTCGGCCACGTTCTTCCCCCTTGCCACTTCGCACGCGTCGAAACTTGCTGACCAGGAGGCTATTCCCAACCCGGGGCCCCGCTCACACGGGGCCCCGCACGATGCGACGAGCGGTCAGGAAGATTGGACCGGTGGCTTATTCGATGGCCTTCGGCGGCTCGGGCGCCGGCAACTCGGCCTTGAGCTTGGCCAGCTCCGCCTCGACCTCGGAGGAGGCCACCGCCCGGCCCAGCTCGGCGTCGAGGGCGTCCCGGGAGGTTGACAGGTCGTCGAGCGCACCCGACGCCAGCAGCTCGTCGATGGCCCCGGCCCGAGCCTGCATCGTGGCCGTCTTGTCCTCGGCCCGCTGCACGGCCGCACCGATGTCGCCCATCTCCGTGGAGATCCCCGACAGGGCCTCGCCGATCTTCGTCTGCGCCTCGGCGGCGGTGTACGTCGCCTTGATCGTTTCCTTGCGGACACGGAGGGCGTCGAGGTGCGTCTGCAACTTTCGCGACGCCTCGGTCAGCTTCGCCTCTTCGGCCTGGAGGGCGGCGTGCTGGGTCTTGAGGCCTTCGAGTTCAGGCTCGATGGTCGCCCGCCGGGTGAGCGCTTCCCGGGCCAGGTCCTCCTTGCCGAGTTCCATTGCCCGCTTGGCCTGATCGTGGAGCTTCGCCGCCCTGGCCTGCAGTTGCTCGCCCTGCATCTCGAGCCGTTTGCGGGCCGTCGCCACGTCGAGCAGCCCCCGCTTGACCTTCTGGTGCATCTCTAGCTGCCGCTGGTACGAGTAGTCCAGCGTCTCGCGGGGATCCTCCACCCGGTCGAGGGCTTTGCCGGCCTTGGCCTTGAACAGAAGGGAAAACCGCTGCCACAGACCCATGGCCGCGAAGTTAGTCGCGATAGTTCCTGCCCAGCCCGAGAGCTTCCGGGGTGTGCATGGCCACCATCTTCGCCCCGACCTCGGTGGGAAGGCGCCGGGCGGTGAGGCGGGAGACGACCACCATCGTCAGGAAGGCCGCAGGGACCGACCAGGCGGCGGGCTGACCCAGCAGCGCCTCGGCCCAGCCCGGGCCGGGCTTCGCCAGCATGGTGACCAGGATGGCGCCCGAGGCGAGGCCGCCCCCGACGGCGATCCCGGCGCCGGCGCCGGCGGCAGTGAGCCCCCGCCACCAGATCCCGAGCACCAGCAGCGGACAGAAGCTGGAGGCGGCGATGGCGAACGCCCAGCCCACCAGCAGGTTGATGTCGAAGCGTTCCACACCCAGCCCGAAGACGATGGCCACGGCCCCGGCCACCGCCGCGGCCCGCTTGAAGTCCCTGACCTGACCCTTGAACACGTCCTGGGCAAGGGCGCCGGCCACGGAGATCAGCAGCCCGGAGGCGGTGGAGAGAAAGGCGGCGAACGCACCCGCCGCCACCAGTCCCGACAGCAGTTCCCCGCCGAATCCGGGGAAGACCCGGCCCGGCAGGGCGAGGACCACGGTGTCGGTCCCCCTGGTCAGGTAGAGGTCAGGCGCATAGAGGCGCCCGAGGGCGCCGTAGACGGCGGGGAAGATGTAGAAGGCGCCGAGCAGCACCAGCACGATCAGCGTCGTCTGGCGGGCGGCCCGCCCGTCCGGGTTGGTGTAGAAGCGGACGAGGATGTGGGGCAACCCCATCGTCCCGAGGAACGTCGCGAGCATCAGCGAGTAGGTGAAGAACAGCGGGTGGCTCCGCTCGCCGGTCACCGGGCCGAATGGCCGGCTCCAGGTGCGGCCGTCGGCATGGGCCTGGCCGGTGGCGCGTGGGGCGAGTGCGCCGGCCGGGAAGGTGATCTCGGCTCCGGTCTTGGCCGAGTGCCGCCCGGGGGTCAGCGTGACGGCGGCGGTTTCGCCGCCCGGCCCGCCGTAGCGGATACCGTCGAGGACACCCTGAAGTCGGACCGGTGTCGGCTGGTCCACCTCGAAGCGGGCGTTGACCCGCACGTCGACGGTGGTCTCCGTCCGGAACGTCGGGGGTGCGGGGGAAGTGAGCCGGGGCGAGTTGTCGCCGTGGTAGTGGAGCAGCAGGACGAAGGCCGGCAGCGAGATGGCGGTGACCTTCAGCCAGTACTGGAAGGCCTGCACGAACGTGATCCCCTTCATTCCGCCGAGGAATACGTTGGCGGTGATGAGGATGCCGACGGCGATGACCCCGACCCAGTACGGCGTCCCGACGATCGCCCGCAGCGTGACCCCCGCTCCCTTCATCTGCGGAAGGAGATAGAACCAGCCGATGAGCAGCACGAAGGCGGTGGCCAGTCGGCGCACCGCCAGCGAGTCGAGCCGGCCTTCGGCGAAGTCGGGGATGGTGTAGGCGCCGAAGCGCCGCAGCGGTGCGGCGACAAGCAGGAGCAGGATGAGATAGCCCGCGGCGAAACCGACGGGGTACCACAGCATGTCGACGCCGTACTTCATGACGAGGCCGGCCACGCCGAGGAACGACGCCGCCGACAGGTACTCCCCCGAGATGGCCGAGGCATTCCACATCGGGCGGACGGTCCGCGAGGCGACGAAGAAGTCCGACGTCGTACGGGCGACCCGCATGCCGTAGGCACCGACGAGGATGGTGGCGATGGTCGAAGCCACAACCGCCGCCAGCACCACTGGAGACCGCATCAGGACCGCTCGATGAACTCGACGAAGTCGCGCTCGTTGCGTTCCGCCTGGCGGACGTAGAGGAGGGCGAGGAGGACGAGCAGGGGGTAGACGGCCGCGCCGAGGACGAGCCATGGCAGCGGCAGCCCGATGATCCGGTAGTCGACCAGGTCGGGGTGCGTGGCGAAGAGGGCGGGTAGGCCGAGAAGGAAGAACCCGAAGACGGCAAAGATCCGCACGGCCAGCATCAGCTGCGCGCGAGTCAGCGACCGGAGCAGGACTTCGCCGACCTCGGTCTGCTCCTTGAGTTCGGCCAGCGCCCGTTCTCCGGGTGCCGTCGGCCGGGTTGCCCGGCCCCGCGGGTTGCGGACGGCGACGCGCCGGGCG
>JAICGL010000569.1 GCA_025923175.1 Acidimicrobiia bacterium | reverse complement strand
GATGACGCCAGTTCCAACATCTCGGCCACGACACCCAGCACCGGGTTGGTCTGGCGCAGCGCCCGGTCGGCCAGTCGCACCCGGAGATCGACACTCGTGGGCCCGCTCGTTGCGGCGCCGTGCAGGGCGGCGGGATCGGCCCCCCCGAGCGGGTCGCTGATATCGGCAGCGCCGTTGAACCCTTCGGCGGCGCCGAAGGTGGCGTGGATCAGCGGGGCGAAGGCCTCGATGTCCGGGCACATCACGACGATGTCGCGAGGCTCGAGTGTCGGGTCGGCGGCCAGGAGGTGGAGGATGGCGTCGCGCACCACTTCCACCTGACGACCCCGCCCGTGGCAGGCGTGAACCGCCAGGCTGGTGTCGCCGGCGTCGAGCACCGCCCGGTCATCGCGCCCGGCCAGCGGAAGACCGGGTGGTTGCCGGTCGGCCCGCACATCGGCCTGGATCCGTTGCAGCAGCGTGCTTTCCCCGGCTTCGATCGGATGGTGATGGTCAGCGGGGTGGGCATCACGGTCGTCGCCCGCTGTCAGCACCAGTTGCATCTCCCTGGCGTCGCGTCCCCACGAGGTGAGCAGCGGGTTGGAGGGCAGCGCGGCCGTTGGGTCGGCCGACCGGGGAACGACCGTCGCCCTCCCGCCCGTCTCGCCTTCGACGCGGCGCCACAGCGCGGGCGAGGGATGAAGGAGGAAGAGGTGCACGTCGCGGTGGACGGCCAGCGCCCGCAGCACCGCCAGGAAACTGGCCGGTAGCCGGGTGAGCCCGAACAACGAGAGCCGGGCCGGGAGGTCGACGATGGTCGCGTCATCTCGCAGTGCGACACCGGCGTCGTCGAGGCGCTCGGCGGGGCTCGCAAGGCCGATCCGCTCCCGCAGCCGCCGCCACAGCTCCGCCTGCCACGCCCACTGCGGGGGAAGAACCCGGCCGGCGCCGTCGATGTCTTCCTTGGCCGCCCACGCCCGCAACATGCCCGGCCGGTGCACGCCGTAGCGGTCGTAGAGATCGGCGAGATGCCGGGCGCTGCCGAACCGGCGGGACTCACGGCCGCACAGCGATGGGTCGGCGCCCCCGGGTTGGGATGGGTCAGTGCCGGCGGTGGCGCCGAGGTAGCGGGCCAGCGGATCGAGCCACGGCTCACCGAGCGCAGCATCGATGACATCGAGCAGCGGCCAGACCGACCGGGCCGCCACCCAGGGATCGGCGTCGCGCGCCACACCGGTGGCCGCCGCCACCGCACCTCCGACCAGCGCGGCGGGATAGGGAAAGTCGATGTTTGCGCACACACCGTCTGCCCGGCCGGGAGTCGCGCCGAGCCGCGCCGAGAGCCGCTGGGTCAGCCACCGCTCCACGCCCCGGGTGGGAACGGCCACGATCTCGGCGGCCATCGGATCGTCGAGCGGTTCGACGACGACGCCGCCGAGGGCAGCCACCAGGGCATCGGCTCGTTCGGCTCGGTGGATGTGCAGCATGCGGAGACTCCGGTGCGGCGAATCGTGTGGACCCCAGGGGAAGTGGTGCCCTGCGAGTATGTCGCAAGGCTGTGACAGTTACCTCGAGTGCACAGGCGGCGGGCGGTTGCGCACAGGTTGTCCACAAGTTGATCCCTCTGACTATCCACAGGCCACCCGTTTTAGGGTGACCGGGTGATGAGCGACCCCGGCGCCCGAGATGTCATCCACGACATCGTCCTCGCCGACGGCGAGGTGGTCGAGATCCTCGGCGCCAATGCGTATGTGCAGGAAGGGCCGCTCACCACGTTCTTCCACTCCGGCCGTAGCCGGGCCGCCATCGACTCCTGGGCGGAGAGGGTGGCGAGCTTCAAGACGACCGAGATTCGCCGGATCATCCGGCGCCAGCCCCCGACCCTTCGGGCCATTCCCGCCGACGGCGACGAACGGGCCTTCGGAGAAGCCGCCGGCTGACGCCGGCTCGAAGGGCAGCCCACCGCCGTAGAGCCCGTGAGTGTCAAACCGGGCTCTGCGGCGAAGGGTGTCTGTGCCCCGACGCGTTCGTGTTCGTTTGCCGGAATACCGACGTGACTGCCACAGCTTTGTCACGGCCTTGCAATAGCGGGCGGTGGGAGGTCGCCACCTCGGTGGCGAACCGTTGGGCGTGCGAGGCCCCCAACGCATGGTCGACTACCAGTTCCTCGCCATGGTCGCCGCCGGCCTGGCTGTCGTGACGCGCGAGGTGCTTCCCGTCGTGCTGATGACCGCCGTCATCGGGCTGGTGATGCTGGCCTACGAGGCCGCCACCCGCCGCTACCGCCGCCGGATCGACTTCGGCGACCCGGCCGCAGACAACCTGTCCACCCCTTCCGACACCGACCTCACCCGCTGGGTGTCGGTCATGGACCGGATGCTCCGCTCGCCCGACTGACCATCGGCCGACCAGTGCTCTGGTGGGCGGCCTGACAGAAACGTCCGATCCGTCACGTTACGCAGGAAGCCAGCCGAAGATGCGGGAATTTGAAGGCATGGCAGCTGGGGCCAGGAGAAGGGGACCGGCGTACTCGCGCCCGGTGCAACCCCGTACACCAAACGGAAGACGACACGGCTACCGCCCTGCGCGGCGGCAGTACCGCCACGGCTAGCCGTTCCGCAGACGTATCTGGCGTTTCAACGCGTCACCGCCGGGCCACGCTCCAGAGCGCAGCCCGGCAGTGCAGGGAACGTTGAGCGGTTAGCGGACCTTGATGTTGCCGCTGACCAGGTCGCCGGCGACGTTGTCGAACCCGATCCAGTCCCTCGGAGCCGGTGTGGCGGAGGGCTGGGCCGTCGGGTCGGGCGGGTTGCCGCGGTCGACGACGTTGACGGTGAGTGTCTTCACCGTCGGTTGGCCCGTGATCGTGCAGTTCGTGAAAGGCACGGTTGCCTTCTTGGCCGTCAGGTCCGGAGCGAAGCTGTCGAACGCCTTGCAGCGGATCTTGAACGTGCCGTCGGTCGACGTGTAGTTGAAGTGGCCCTTCGCCTTCGACTTCGGGCGCGCCTGGATGGAGAACTCTCCACCCGCAACGCTGCCGCCGCCGCTCACG
>JAICGL010000568.1 GCA_025923175.1 Acidimicrobiia bacterium | reverse complement strand
TGCAGGACTTCACCGGCGTTCCGTGCATCGTCGACCTCGCCGCCATGCGGGACGCCGCCGCCGAGGCGGGCGCCGACCCGTCGGGCCTCGAGCCGGGCATCCCCGTCGACCTCGTGATCGACCACTCGGTGTCGGTCGACTTCTTCGGAAAAGCCGACGCCCTCGCCCGCAACGAGCAGCTCGAGTTCGCACGCAACCGGGAGCGTTACGAATTCCTGCGCTGGGGGCAGCAGGCGTTCGAGACGTTCCGGGTCGTCCCGCCGTCCACCGGGATCTGCCACCAGGTCAACCTGGAATACCTCGCCACCGTCGTCGCCACCCGGGACGGCAAGGCCTTCCCCGACACCCTCGTCGGCACCGACTCCCACACCCCGATGGTCAACGGCCTGGGTGTGGTCGGCTGGGGCGTCGGCGGCATCGAGGCCGAGGCGGCCATGCTCGGCCAGCCGATCTCGATGCTCATCCCGCCGGTGGTTGGCTTCAAGCTGGCCGGCGAGCTGCCCGAGGGGGCGACCGCCACCGACCTCGTGCTGACCGTGACCGAGCGGCTCCGCAAGCACGGTGTGGTCGGCAAGTTCGTCGAGTTCTACGGACCGGGTTGCGTCAATGTCCCGGTGGAGAACCGGGCGACCATCGGCAACATGTCGCCGGAGTACGGCTCGACGATCACGATCTTCCCGGTCGACGACCAGACCCTCCGGTACCTGCGTTTCACCGGCCGCCCCGAAGAGACGGTCGCCCTCGTCGAGGCCTACGCCAAGGAGCAGGGCCTGTGGCTCGACCCGTCGGCCACACCGGCCTTCAGCGAGACCCTGGAGCTCGACCTGTCGACGGTGGAGCCGTCGCTGGCGGGCCCGGCCCGTCCGCAGGACCGGGTGCCGCTGCGGGAGGCCAAGCGTCGCTTCGTCGTCGCCCTCGGTCAGGCCATTCCCGACCCTGCGCCCAGCAGCCACGACGAGGCGGTGGATGAGTCGTTCCCGGCCAGCGACCCGCCGGCCGACGCCTCCAACGGCGGCCACGGAGAACCCGAAGCCGAGCCGGTACCGGTTTCGGTGCGGAGCATCGACCGGGCGCACAAGCCGGTGCCGGTCACCACCGACGGCGGCCAGTCCTTCGAGCTCGACCACGGCCATGTCGCCATCGCCGCCATCACGAGCTGCACCAACACGTCGAACCCGCAGGTGATGGTGGCGGCCGGACTGCTCGCCAAGAGGGCCGTCGAGCGGGGGCTGGCCACGAAGCCGTGGGTGAAGACGTCGCTGGCGCCGGGCTCTCGGGTCGTCATCGATTACTACGAGCGGTCCGGGCTCCTCCCCTACCTCGACAAGCTCGGCTTCAACCTCGTCGGCTTCGGCTGCACGACGTGCATCGGCAACTCCGGGCCGCTCCCAGCCGAGATCGCGGCCGCGGTCAACGACAACGACCTGGCCGTGGTGTCGGTGCTGTCGGGAAACCGGAACTTCGAGGGCCGGATCAACGGCGACGTCCGCATGAACTACCTCGCGTCACCACCGCTGGTCGTGGCCTACGCCCTGGCCGGCACGATGGACATCGACCTGTTCAACGAGCCCCTCGGGGCTGGCACCGACGGCGAGCCGGTCTTCCTGCGGGACATCTGGCCGACGACGGTCGAGGTCACCGAGACGGTGCAGGCGGCTCTGGAGTCGGAGATGTTCCGGACCGCCTACGGCCGGGTCTTCGAGGGTGAGGAGGCCTGGCGGGAACTGCCGACGCCGGACGGCGGCCGCTACGCCTGGGACGAGTCGTCGACCTACGTGCGCCAGCCGCCGTACTTCGTCGACCTGCCCGATGAGCCGGCGCCGCTGTCCGACATCGCCGACGCCCGGGTACTGGCCGTCCTCGGCGACAGTGTGACCACCGACCACATCTCACCGGCAGGGGCGATCCACCCCGACAGCCCCGCCGCCCACTACCTGACGGAGCAGGGCGTCGAGCGGGCCGACTTCAACTCCTACGGCTCCCGCCGCGGCAACCACGAGGTGATGATCCGGGGCACGTTCGCCAACCGCCGGATCCGCAACCGCCTCGCCCCCGGCACCGAGGGCGGCGTCACCCGTCACCTGCCCGACGGCGAGACCATGTCGATCTACGACGCCGCCATGCGCTACGCCGCCGACGGTGTGCCGCTGGTGATCCTGGCCGGTAAGGAGTACGGGTCCGGCTCGTCGCGTGACTGGGCCGCCAAGGGCACGTCCCTGCTCGGCGTGCGGGCCGTCATGGCCGAGAGCTTCGAGCGGATCCACCGCTCCAACCTCATCGGGATGGGCGTGCTGCCGCTCCAGTTCGCCGAGGGCACCTCCGTGGAGTCACTGGGGCTGACCGGCGAGGAGACGATCACGATCGCCGGGCTCGCCGGCGCCGACCCCAAGTCGCTCATCGGCCGGCGCTTGACGGTCGAGGCCGACAAGAAGCCGGTGGAAGTGGTGCTGCGGATCGACACGCCGATGGAAGCCGAGTACCT
Organism: Acidimicrobiia bacterium; assembly: GCA_025923175.1. Classification (GTDB taxonomy): domain Bacteria; phylum Actinomycetota; class Acidimicrobiia; order IMCC26256; family BP-133; genus BP-133. Next base: position 559 of record JAICGL010000568.1, on the reverse strand, counting down.
GCGCCACGGCGGGATCCTGCCCTATGTGCTGCGCCAACACCTGGCGTCAGGCGCCTAGCTGGAAAGTAGTGAGGCCAGGCCCCAGAAGGCCATGAGCAGGCCGAGGGCCATAAAGGCGAGCGTCCGGCCGAGGGGCGCTTGCGGCAGCGCGTGCTCCTCCTCCGACGGGGCTGGTGAAGCCGGAGCGCGGCGGCGGCGGAGCAGCGCGAAGAGGTTCCCGACGAACAGCGCCGCCCCGATGGCGATGAACAGTTCCCGGAGAACCTCGTCGTAGAAATCCATCAGAAGCGGATGTGCTCCGTCCAGGCGGCCAGGGCCGCCGGGTCGCCGAACGTGTCGAGCCCTTCCGAACCGCGGCGGCTGTAGAGGAACAACTCGAGGTCGGACGCCGGGCCCCGGACGGCCACGTCGGCCTTGGCGTGCTCTCGGCGGATCGTGACGGCGTCGCCGTCGAAGACGACGACCCACTCCCCGGGGACGTCGGTGCTGTGAAAGTGATAGCTGCCGGACAACGGCGGCGTACGGCCGCCCCGGGAACGCATGTCGAGAAAGTCCAGGA
>JAICGL010000567.1 GCA_025923175.1 Acidimicrobiia bacterium | reverse complement strand
GGACGCCACCCAAGGTCGGCTACGAGCACGGCGGCGCCCGTTCGCTGTGGATTGAGTCGCTCGACTTCCGCGGCGGCCGCCCGGTGCTAGGAGACCGCTGAGCGCTCAGACCAGCTCGTCGATCGGGCCGACCGGCCCCCGACGGGCGTACCACTCGTAGCCGTAGACAGCGGCGAAGTCGGCGTCGGGCAGGCGCATGGCCGACGACGTCTCGGGGATCTGGCTGGCATGGGCCGACATCGCCTGCCGCTTGACGGGCAGGACGGAGCGGACGTCGACCGTGCAGTCCACCTCGACGGTGGACAGGCCGAGCGGGGCGGCGGCCAGCCCGAGGCCCAGCTCGGTCCGTTCCGGCTGGGTGGCGACGGTGGCCTCGACCACGAGGTGCGTCTCGACGAAGTGCAGGTACTCCCGGTCGACCGTCGACTCATAGACCGTCGGCACGCCGGCCTTCTCGGCGGCAGCCAGGCCGACGTGATGGACGTGGATGTGGTCGACGTGTCCGTAGATGCCCCGGGCGTCGTAGCCGACCAGGGCCTGGGCCCGCTCCTCGACCAGGATGCTGGCCAGCCGGTCGGCTGCTTCGGCGACCGGGGCGTTGGCGAAGGCGCCGAGCGGCCGGTCGCCGGGCCCGTCCACCCCGGAGTCGTGGTAGCCGAGGAACTCGATCCGCTGCGCCCCGAGGCATTCGGCCGCCTGGGCCGTCTCGGCGGTCCGGCGCACGGCCAGCGGCACCTCCGGCCCGACCAGGGCCGAGGTCAGCCCCTGCTCGCCGGCGGTGGCCAGCACGAGCACGACCCGCCAGCCGGCGGCGGCCAGCCGCGCCATCGTGCCGCCGGTGAAGATCGCCTCGTCGTCGGGGTGGGCGTGGAAGAAGACGACAGTCCGCGCCGGTTCCGCACTCATCCCCCCATGCTTAGCGCAGCCGTCGATGCGATACTGACGCCATGGCCGATCGCAACGTCCTTGGCGGCGAGCTTGAGCCCTGTGGGACGGATCCCCTCACCGGTTTCTACCGCGACGGGTGCTGCAACACCGGGCCTGATGACCTGGGCAGCCACACGATCTGCGCCGTGATGACCGGCGAGTTCCTCGAGCACCAGCGCCGCATCGGCAACGACCTCTCGACCCCGATGCCGCAGTACCACTTCCCCGGCCTCGTGCCCGGCGACCGATGGTGCGTGACGGCCATCAACTGGCTGCGGGCCCACCACGACGGCGTGGCCGCCCCGGTGGTGCTGGCCTCCACCCACGAACGGGCCCTCGAGATCGTGCCCCTCGAAGCCCTCCGGGAGCACTCCGTCGACGTCCCGTCCGACCCGAGCGCCCTGACCTGAGGGAAGTGTGACGGAGCGCATATTCCGCAGCGCTGCGGGGCCATAGGGTGCAGGCATGACGAAGGCACCGGTCGCGCCGCCCGATGTGCTGAATGGATGGGCGGGGTTCTCGGGACCATTGGGTGACGATCCCTACGGGCTCTACGCCGATGTGCGGGAAGAGGCGCCGGTCCGGCCGGTGGTGCTGGCCGACGGGCGGCCGGCGTGGATCGTGACCGGTTATGCGGAGGGGCGTCAGGCGCTGCTTGATCCCCGGCTGGTGAAGAGCATTCCCCGGGCCCTGGCGGCCCGCCCCGAGATCGTGGCGCCCGGCTTTGCCCATCCCCTGTTCGGTCGCCACATGCTGGCGTCCGACGGGGAGGACCATGCCCGCCTGCGGCGCCTGCTCGGCGGGACGTTCAGCACGGCCCGGATGGCGGCCATACGGCCGCGGGTGCAGGCGCTCGTCGACGGCCTGCTCGACGAGCTCGAGCGGTTGCCGGAGGGGGAGCCTGTCGATCTGGTGAGCAACTTCACCCTGCCGCTGCCGATCACCGTCATCTTCGAACTCCTCGGTGTCCCGATCGACGACCGGGGCCGGCTGCGGGCCTGGTTCGAGACGATCTTCACCGACCCCGTTGCGCCGGCAGACGGGCCCGGGGGCCGGGCGGCGGCCGACGCCATGTACGCCTATCTCGGTGACCTCATCGCCTCCAAGCGGTCGGCACCTAGCGACGACCTGCTGTCGGCCATGGCAGCGTCGGTCGACGACGATTGCCTCGACGAGGAGGAGCTGCTCTCCACGGCCTGGCTGCTGATCGTCGCCGGTCACGACACGACCGTGAACCTGCTCGGCAACGGGCTGGTGGCGCTGTTCCGCCATCCCGACCAGCTGGCCCGGCTCCGGGCCGACCTCTCGCTGGTGCCGCAGGCGGTGGAGGAGTTCCTGCGTTACGACGGTCCTGTCCAGCACACGACGTTCCGGATGACCAGCGAGCCCGTCACCATCGGCGGCGTCGACATCCCGGCGCACGAACAGGTTCTCGTCGTGACCGCCGCCGCCAACCGCGACCCCGGCCACTTCGGCGAGCCCGACCGGCTCGACATCGCCCGGTCCGACAACCACCACATCGCCTTCGGGCACGGCATCCACTTCTGCCTCGGAGCGCCGCTGGCGCGCCTCGAGGGCGACATCGCATTCACGTCGCTGCTGTCGCGCTTTCCCGGGCTGCGGCCGGCCGTCGCCCTCGACCACATCCACTGGACCTACCGGATCGTGCTGCGGGGTCTCGTCGCCCTGCCCGTCTGGCTGCGGTGACGGTGGGCCGCGGCGATGGCGGTCGAGGGACCCTTCTACGCCCTGCTCAACCTGCAGGTCGGCCTGCAGGGCACGGTGCAGCCCAGCGCCGTCACCCCGTTCCCCGCCTACCAGATGGTCGACTACGTCCGGATCTGGAAACGCCCCCTCGGTTTCGCCACCTTCTAGCAGCGCCGGGCGCTGGTGATGATCTTTCGCAGTTCTGACAGGTCTTCGTCGAGGTTCTCGGGTGGGATCCATTCCCATGTTCCCGGTCCTCCTCGATAGGTGTAACCGCAGAAGGTCTTCAGGTAGTGGTGGAACGGGCAGAGGTGGGCGAGGTCTTCGAGTTTGGTGACCTGCGTCCGGCCGAAGGCGTTGCGGTGGTCTTTCTGGAGTCTTCGCCGTCTATCGCAGCCCGGAACGATGCACTT
>JAICGL010000566.1 GCA_025923175.1 Acidimicrobiia bacterium | reverse complement strand
AGTCCTGCTGGACACCTTCGAGGGTCTGGAGCGCCTTGGCCAGTTCGAACGGGTCGTTGACGTCCCAGTCCTTCTGCGGCGCCAGGCGGATGCGGGCACCGTTGGCCCCACCCCGCTTGTCGGTGCGACGGAAGGTCGACGCCGACGCCCAGGCGGTGGAGACCAGCTGGGAGATGGACAGCCCCGAGCCCAGGATCTTGGCCTTGAGGGCCGCAACATCGGAGTCGTCGAGCAGGGCGTGGTCGACAGCCGGAACCGGGTCCTGCCACAACTGCGGCGGCGCGACCCACGGACCCAGCATGCGCGACACCGGACCCATGTCACGGTGCAGCAGCTTGTACCACGCCTTGGCGAAGGCGTCGGCGAACTCCTGCGGGTTGTCCTTGAAGCGGCGGGAGATGGGCTCGAACTCCGGGTCCATCTTCAGGGCGAGGTCGGTGGTCAGCATCATCGGCGCGTGACGCTTGTTCGGGTCGTGGGCGTCGGGAACGGTGTTCTGCGCCTCGGGGTTCGACGGCGTCCACTGGTTGGCACCGGCCGGGCTCTTCGTCAACACGTAGTCGTAGTTGAACAGGTTCTCCCAGAACCCGTTGTCCCACTTGGTCGGCTCGTTGGTCCAGGCGCCCTCGAGACCGCTGGTCATCGAGTGGACGCCCTTGCCTTCGCCGTAGGAGTTGGCCCAGCCGAAGCCCTGGGCGTGGATGGGGCAGGCCTCGGGTTCGGGGCCGACGTACTCCGGATCGACGGCACCGTGGGCCTTGCCGAACGTGTGACCGCCGGCAATGAGCGCCACCGTCTCTTCGTGGTTCATGGCCATACGCTTGAAGGTCTCTTTGATGTCGCGAGCGGCGGCCAGCGGATCGGGGTTGCCGTTCGGGCCTTCGGGGTTCACGTAGATGAGGCCCATCTGCACGGCGCCGAAGGGGCCGGAGAGCTCACGGTCGCCGCTGTAGCGCTCGTCACCGAGCCAGGTGTCCTCCGTGCCCCAGTTGACCTCGTCGGGCTCCCAGATGTCGGGCCGGCCGAAGGCGAAGCCGAACGTCTTGAACCCCATCGCCTCCATGGCGACGTTGCCGGCCAGGACGAGCAGGTCGGCCCAGGAGAGCGCGTTGCCGTACTTCTTCTTGACCGGCCACAGGAGGCGGCGGGCCTTGTCGAGGTTGCCGTTGTCCGGCCAGCTGTTGAGCGGTGCGAAGCGCTGCGCGCCCTGCCCGCCACCGCCCCGGCCGTCCTCGATGCGGTAGGTGCCGGCGGCGTGCCACGTCAGCCGGATGAAGAGCGGCCCGTAGTTGCCGTAGTCGGCCGGCCACCACTCCTGCGAGTCGGTCAGCACGTTGGTGACGTCGCGCTTCACCGCTTCGACGTCGAGGCCCTTGAACGCCTCCGCGTAGTTGAAGTCCTGACCCAGCGGGTTGAACTCGGCGGCGTTCTTGTTGAGAACCGAGAGATCGACCTGATTCGGCCACCAGTCCTTGTTCGTCCTGGGATTCGCCGTCTTGGGGGTGGGGGAATCAATTGCTGGGTTTTCGCTCTCAGACACGTCGGTGCTCCTGTCTCGCTCGGTTTTCTTCTGAAGGCTTGACTCAGGTTGCTGCAGCACACTCGGGGCAGTGGCCCCAGTAGATGACCTCGGCCTCGTCGATCTCGTAGCCCAGGTCGTCGGCGGCCGTGAGGCAGGGGGCGTCGCCGACCGCGCAGTCGACGTCGCTCATCGAGCCGCAGTTCCGGCACACGATGTGGTGGTGGTTGTCGCCGACCCGGTTCTCGTAGCGCGCCGGCGACCCTGCAGGCTGGATGCGCCGGAGGAGGCCCTTCTCGGTGAGGACCGCCAGGGCGTCGTAGACCGCCTGGCGCGAAATGGCACCGATCTCGGCCCGGACGATCTTGTCGATGTCGTCCGCCGTGCTGTGCGATCGATCGGACACCGCCCGCAGCACGGCCAGTCGCTGGGCCGTGACCTGCAGACCGTGCTGACGGAGAAGTGCGTCGTTGTCGAGGGGGGACTCGCTCGGCACGCCGCAGATCCTAACCCCAAACTTGGACTAAGTCCAGATCTGGTTTGATACCAGAATATGCCACCGAGGGTGGCTACGGCTGGGGGACGATCCGGATGTAGGGCTTCGGCTCCTTCCAGGTGCCGAAGATCTCTTTCGCCTCGTCGTTCGACACGGAGCCGGCGATGATGACGTCCTCGCCCGGCTTCCAGTTGACCGGCGTCGACACACGGTGAGTGGCGGTGAGCTGAAGCGAGTCGATGACCCGCAACACCTCGTCGAAGTTGCGGCCGGTGGTCATCGGGTAGACGAGGATCAGCTTGACCTTCTTGTCGGGGCCGATCACGAAGACGTTGCGGACGGTCTGGTTGTCGGCCGGCGTTCTCGTCTTCGCGTCACCCGAGGTGCTGGCCGGGAGCATCCCGTACAGCTTCGAGACGTTGAAGTCGGCGTCGCCGATGATCGGGTAGTCGGGACGGGCGCCCTGGGTCTCCTCGATGTCGTCGGCCCAGCGCTCGTGATCGTTGGTCGCGTCGACCGACAGACCGATCACCTTCACGTTGCGCTTCTCCCATTCCGAGGAGAGCTTGGCCATGTACCCCAGTTCGGTGGTGCACACCGGCGTGAAGTCCTTGGGGTGCGAGAAGAGAACTGCCCACGAGTCGCCGATCCAGTCGTGGAACTTGATCGGGCCCTGCGTCGTCTCAGCCTCGAAGTCAGGCGCCACATCGCCGAGGCTCAGTCCCATCCCTCGTCTCCTCTCATGGTCCGTCCACACGGTCGGGGGCCGCCATGTTATGGGTCCCACTCGAACGTCAGGAAACGAGGGTGAGGACTCGCAGGAGGTTCTCCGCGTATTGCACGAGGCGCTCGGGCGGATAGCGATCGGGATCGGCGATCATTAGCTTCGCCCCTTGCTCGCAGGCGGCGAGGAGTGCGTGGGCGGTCAGCTCCTCGTCGAGTGCGCCGAGCGACGGGCGCTCGGCGAGCAACGACCGGGTGAACAACCGGGCTTGCCCGAGCGCGACGGCCCGACCCCGCGCGACCCGCTGACGGACCACGTCGGGGGTCT
>JAICGL010000565.1 GCA_025923175.1 Acidimicrobiia bacterium | reverse complement strand
ACCACCACCAGCGAGATGTCGAGCAGCGACACGGCCGACGCGATCGCAACCCCCAGGGCTCCCACGGCGTCATCGATGAGCTCAGTGGCAACTGCGTCGCCCGACGAGAGCGCCTTGACGAAGACACCCGAGGTCATCCGCCGGGCCGGGGCGAGTTCGACGAGAACCGTGTCGCGGCCTTTGCGTTCGAGATCGCGGGCCCGGCGCTCCATGGCCGCACGGCCGGCGTAGGCCTCAAGATGACCCCGGCCACCACACCCGCACAGACGGCCTCCGCGGCGGACGATCATGTGACCGATCTCGCCGGCCGCTCCGGTGGGCCCGCGCCGCAGCTCTCCGTCGAGGACGACGCCGGCCCCGATCCCCGTTCCGGCGAAGACGCCGAGGAAGTTGTCGGCGCCTTTCCCGGCGCCGAGGCGGTGCTCGGCCAGTGTGCCGACGTTCACGTCGTTGTCGACGACAACCGGCACGCCGTCGAGGGCCGACGACAGCGCGCCGGCCACGTCGAACGGTTCCATCCAGCCGGGCAGGTTCGGTGCCTGCTGCACGGTCCCTTCCTCGGGGTCGATCACACCGGGGGCGCCGACGCCCACCCCGGCCAGGTCGTCGACCGGCCCGAGGTCGCGGACGACCGCGGCCATGGCGTCGACGACAGCCAGCGGGCCGCCCTGCGTCGGTGTCTTGGTCTTCCCCTCGGCGAGGACATCGGTTCCGTCGAAGATGACGGCGTAGATCTTGGTGCCCCCGAGATCAATGCCGACCCAACTCACACAGGGGAGGCTACCGCGCCGAGGCAGCCGCCGATTCGAAGGAAATTTGCGGAATCCGGGTCTGGCTCTCGGACGCGAGGTCGAGGCGTCGGCCGAAAACCCTTTCCAGTAAAGGAGCCTGACGGGAGGTGGCCCACAGCTCGAGTTCGCAGTTCCGGTCCGACCGGAGCCGGAGCCGGAGGTGGCCACCGGACAATTCCACATCGACGGAGTCGACCACCTGGGCCCGCCCCCGGTCGAGCGCGGCAGCGAGACGCAGCATGACGGCCAGTTTCACGACACGATCCCGTCGCTTTGGCGACAACGATCCGAACGGCTTGTGCGACGACTTGGGGAAACCACGGCCGCCGTAGCGGGCCACGGCCGCCAGCGCCAGAACCTCGTCGGGCGCGAAACCGCGCAGGCGGCCGTGCTGGATCAGGTAGCTGGTGTGCTTGTGCTGGGCCAGGACGGAGACGTGTTCCCCGATGTCGTGGAGGAGCGCGGCGTACTCCAGGAGCTCCCGGTCGTCGTCTCCCAGGCGGTGCAGGCGATGGCTGTGGTCGAAGAACTGCAGGGCGAGGCGGGCGACGTGGCGGGCGTGCGCCTCGTCCCAGTTGCACCGCCGGCCCAGTGCCTCGACCGATCCGCGGCGGATGTCGGCGGCGCCGAGCGGCTTGGCGTCGACCGGGTGCAGCGCCCGGATGCTGTCGAGCACCATCCCTTCCCGGAGCGCCCACTCCGACACGGTGAGCTCGTCGAAGCCGAAGAGCTCCATGGCGGTGGCCAGCAGCATGGCGCCGGCCGGCACGAGGTCGGCCCGGCGCAGCTCGAGGCCCGGCATGCGGCGCCGCTCGGCCGCCGTCGCCTGCATCAGCTCCTCGTGCAGCTCGAGGAACTCGAGGCGCGAGAAGGCGAACTGGTTCACCGAGACCGGGATGCCGCCCTGGCGCCGGTAGGCCACCATCCGGGCCAGGTCGCAGAAGGTGCCGCCCGACCCGACGGCCAGCGCGGGGCCGCCCGGGGCTCCAACGTCGAACAGGTCGACAATCTGGCCGGCAACCGGTTCCAGCTGATCGACGATTCGCTTCCGGAGCCGGCGCTGATCCCCTCGCGAGAGCGGGTCGTTGCGGACGACTTCGGCGCTCAGGCGGGCGACGCCGAGCGGCAGGCTGCTGGCCCACCAGAGGGCCTCGCCGTCGCCGACCATCACCTCGAGGCTGCCGCCGCCGAGATCGAAGGCGAGGACGGGCCCCTTCTCCATCAGAACACTGGCCTGCACGGCCGAATAGATCAGCCCGGCCTCGGTCTCGCCGTCGATGATGCGGGCCTGGATGCCCGTCTCCTCGGCCAGCATCGCCGCCAGGCGACGCCCGTTGCTCGCCTCCCGGAAGGCACTGGTGGCGCAGGCGACGACCTTTGTCGCGCCGGCGCCGTCGGCCAGAGCCCGGAACCGCCGCAGCGTGTCCAGCGCCCGGCGGCAACCGTCGCGGCTGATGCGCCCCTCCCGCGCCACATCGTCGCCGAGGCGGAGCATCTCCTTCTCACGGACCAGCGGGACGAACGACCCGTCCGGGCCGGCGTCGACGACGAGGAGGTGGAACGAGTTCGTTCCGAGGTCGATAGCCGCGATCCGCATGTGCACCTTGAAGGTAGAAAACGGAGCTTTCGCGACAGGGAAATTCGACCCAACCCCGGGTGAACTCCTGCTCGGGGCTGCTGGCGGCTACTTGAGCCAGCGGCGCAGTTCTTTGTCGGAGGCGCGGGCCCACACGTCGGGCCAGGCGGCTCGTTTGACGTGGGCCTCCGCCCGTTGCAGACCGATCAGCTGGCCGATGAGCATCGCCTCGCGCGTGGACCGGGTCTTCGGAGCGGCCTGGCGCAGCCAGCCTTCCATCACGCAGGCGTCCTGGTGGTCTCCGAGGACGGTCTGGACGGCAGCGATCTGCTTGGCGAAGGTGCTCGCCCGTTTTCCGATCACACCGGCGGCGGCCTCGGCGGCGTAGCGGGTGTGCTTGGCCAGGATCCGCACGGCGTGGAGCTGCTCGTCGGCCGGAACCTTTGGAAGGTCTGCCACGGCCTTGGACAGCCGCTTCCAGGGCCGCCGGACAAGGGCCGGCAGGGCGTCGGCTGCCGGCTGGCCGGGCCCGCCCTTCGCATCAGGGGCGAACTGCGGCTGCGCCGCCGCCTCGGTGAGGCGGTCAAGGAGCGAGATGTAACGCGGGCTGTCCATGCCTTCGATCAGGCGCTTCCGGCCGGCCTCCCGTTCCCGTGCAAGCCGTTTGACGATGGGGGTGACGGCGGCGGCGTCCTCCTT
>JAICGL010000564.1 GCA_025923175.1 Acidimicrobiia bacterium | reverse complement strand
GGGCAGTATGCCCCGGCCGGTGACCAGGATGATGAGGATCGCCCCGATGAGCAGCGGGAAGGCGAAGAAGGCGTCGGCCGTGCGCATCACGATCGAGTCGGCCTTGCCGCCCCGGTACCCGGCGATCGACCCGAGGATGACACCGAGCAGGAGCGCCAGCACGATCGAGCTGAGCCCGACCACGATGGCGATGCGCGACCCGTAGATGACCCGCGACAGCTGGTCCCGACCGAGCTCGTCGGTGCCGAACCAGTGATCCATCGACGGCTTGGCCGTCGTGTTTGCGAGGTCCTGGACCCTGGGGCCGTACGGGGCGATCAGCGGGGCAAAGATCGCCATGATGAACACGATCGCCACCATGACGAGCCCGACGACGGCGAGCTTGTTGCGGAAGAAGCGCCGGCGGATGTCGCTGAACTGCGTCTGTGGCCCCGTCGTGCGAATCCCCAACGCCGCGGCGGGGACATCGTCCCTCTTCGGGGCGGTTTCGTCGATGGTCGGGGCAGCGTCACTCACCGGTCACTCCAGGCGGATGCGGGGGTCGAGGTAGGCGTAGGTCAGGTCGACGATCAGGTTCACGATGACGAAGGCCCCGACGCCGTAGGTGACCACGGCGATGATGATCGGGTTGTCCTGCGTACTGATCGCCGTCCCGAGCGCCAGGCCGATCCCGGGCCAGTTGAAGATGTTTTCGGTGATGAGCGCCCCACCCAGCAGACCGCCGAAGGCGATCCCGAGGTAGGTCACGACCGGGATCACCGAGTTGCGCATCACGTGCTTCGAGATGACGGTCCGCTTGGACAGGCCTTTGGCGAAGGCGGTGCGGACGTAGTCCGCTCGGAGTACCTCGAGCATCGTGCCCCGCATCAGCCGGGCGACGAGGGCGGCGTCGACCGACGCCAGCGTGAGGGCGGGCAGGAGCAGCTCGTTCAGGTTCGTGGTCGGCCCCTCCCACAGCCGGGGGAACCAATCGAGCTGCGTGGCGAAGACGCCCTGGAGGATCGACCCTCCGACGTATGTGGGCACGCCGATGGCCAAGGTGGTGGCCACGGTGACGGCCACGTCCCAGAAGGAGTAGCGGAAGATGGCGGCGATCACGCCGGCCGCGATGCCAATCAGGACCATGAAGACGATCGCCGCCAGGGCGAGCTGCATCGTGGCGCCGAACCGGCTCCCCAACACCTCGCTCACCGGCCGCCGGAGGCGGTAGGACTCGCCGAGGTCGCCCCGGAACACCCGCCCGACGTAGCGGACGTACTGCACCGGGAGCGGCTTGTCGAGCCCGTACCGCTTCTCCAGCACAGCACGGACGGCGGGGTCGCGAGCGCGCTCCCCGCCGGCCGTGCCGATCGGGTCACCCGGCAGGACGAACAGGCTGGCAAAGAGGATCAGGCTCGCCCCGAACAGGACGAGGATCATCTGGAGCAGCCGCCGGATGACATACCTGCCCATGGAATCAGGCAGTCATTACTTGAGGCTCAAGGTGGCCAGCGTGGGGTTCTCCTGGAAGTCCATGGCCACGTTCTGCCACTTGGACGAGTCGTAGACGCGGTACTGGTCGCGGTACCACATCGGGATCAGGGCGAGGTCGTCGCCGATGGCGATCTTCTCCGCCTGCTTGATCAGCCCCGCTCGCTTCGCCTCGTCGGGCGTCTCGCGGGCCTGGTTCAGCAGGTTGTCGAACTCGGTGTTCTGGTACCGGCCCCGGTTGTCGCCGGGCGGCAGGGAGCTCTTCGACAGCAGCGGGAAGAGGAAGTTCTCGGCGCTCGGGTAGTCGGCGCTCCACGCCGCCCGGAACAGGCCGCTGGCGTTCTTCTCCGACTCCTTCTGCAGCAGCTCCTTGAACGGCATGGGCTGCAGCTCCACCTTCAGTCCCAGGTTGTCCTGCAGCTGCTGCTGCACGGCCTGCACCCAGGCTTCGTGGCCGCCGCCGGTATTGAAGCCGAGGTTGACCTTCGTGCCGGGGGTGAGCCCCGCCTTGGCGGCCAGTTCCTTGGCTCTGGGGATGTCGGGCTTGTCGCAGACGTCGCACACGCCGGCCTGGTAGTAGGCCTTGAACGGCGGCGGCACGATCGAGGAGGCCTTCGTCTGCAGGCCCTTGTACACGCCGGCGATGATGGCGTCACGGTCAATGGCCAGCGAGATCGCCTTGCGGGCATCGACCTTGTTGAGGGGCGGGTTCACGACGTTGACCAACAGGTAGTTGATGCCGTTGGTCAGCTCGTGGAGGAAGCCGCCTTTCGGCTCGAACTCCGCCTTGGCCTGCGGGATGAGCGCCGGCGGGATACGGGCGTAGTCGAACTGGCCGGACTGCACGCCCTTGTACTCGGCTTCGAGCGCGCCGGTCGTCGGCAGCAGTGTGATGGCCACCTCGTCGATATGGGGCTTCGTGTCGAAGAAGGTCTCGTTGCGGACGAGCGTGATGCTCTGGTCATGTTGCCAGGGCGCCTTCATCTTGAAGGGCCCGTTTCCGATCGGCATGTCGTTGAAGGCCTTGTTGTCGGCCTCGCCGGCTGCCGCCGGCACCGGGCTGTAGACCGGCTGCAGGGTCTTCTTGTCGAATTCGCAGTCGGGGGCCGACAGCTTCACCTTGAGGGTATTGGCGTCGGGAGCCGACAGGCCGCTGAAGTTCTGAGCCGTGGCCGGCGGGGCGTTCTCCGCGCCGCTGCCGTGGATGGCCTCGTACCCCTCGATCCCGGCCATGTGGTAGGCGACGTCAGACGCCGCCTTCTGCTTGGCGGCCCGCGTCATGCCTCGGATGAAGGCCTCCGCATTGACGGGGTCACCGTTGCTGAACGTCGTGCCGCTGCGAAGGTTGAACGTCCACTCGGTGCAGCCGTCGTTCTTCGACCACTTCTCGGCAACGCCGGGCGTCAACTCGGCTGTCTCGTCGTTGACCCTCACCAGCCCGACGAACAGCTGCTTGGTGACGAGGATGCCCTCGGACTCCTGGGCGTTGTAGGGATCGATGGCGGTCGGCTCCACGATTCCGATCCGGAACACGCCGCCCTGCTTGCCCTCAGTTGTCCCCTGCTGGTTCTGGTCTGGTTTGTCGTCGCCGCCGCAGGCGGCAAACAGG
>JAICGL010000563.1 GCA_025923175.1 Acidimicrobiia bacterium | reverse complement strand
GCAACCGGTCGCGCACCATGGTGGCGATCGGCCCGTTGTCTGAGCGCCACCCGTGGCGCTTGAGGCCCCATAGGGGCCCTTCGCGCAACCGGTGGCACTCAGGGCCTCAAGGAAACAGCACTGGAATGCCGGCTCCGGAGCGGTGAGGGCAGAGATGGAGTCAGTCGGCGGCGAGGGTCAGGCGGGCGGCGAGGGCGGCGCCGAGTTCCCAGGCGGTTTCTAGGTTCTCTTTGGTGGGCGGGCCGACCACTTCGAGCGGGGGTTGGGCCAGCTCCCACTTGAGGCCGGTGGTGGCGGTCTCGATCGAGCGGAGCGCGCCGGTTGTGTCGTTGTTGCCGTGGATGTAGCAGCCGTAGGGGCGGCGGACGGTCGCTTCCAGGCACGGGTAGTAGATCTGGTCGAAGAAGTGCTTGAGCGCACCGCTCATGTAGCCCAGGTTGGCGGGAGTGCCGAGGATGTAGGCGTCCGCTTCGAGGACGTCGACGGCGGTACAGGTCAATGCCGGGCGCGCGACGACGTCGACGGGATGGGCCGGGTCGGCGGCGGCGCCTTCCCGGGCACCCGTCATCACCGCGTCGAAGATCGAGTGGAGTGCCGGCGACGCCGTGTGGTGAACGATCAGGAGGACGGACACCGCGCCATCCTCGCATCCGGCGATGTCGGGCCATGCCGCGACGTCGCGCCGGTGACCTTGCGATGAATTCCTCGGGACACCGTCGTCAGAACCGCCGAGGGGCGCCCGCGCCAGACGAAGGAGGCACTCAGTGTCGATAGGCTGTGCGGCCGTGGCCGTCCGTCCCCGGATTCTCAACTCTGACGACGCCTGGCTGGCGGAGCTCGAGGAGTATCGCCGGCCGCTGACCGGCTACTGCTACCGGATGCTGGGCTCGGCCTTCGAGGCTGACGACGCCGCCCAGGAGACGATCGTCCGGGCCTGGAAGAACGCCGACTCGTTCGAGGGGCGCTCGGCGGTGCGGTCCTGGCTGTACCGGATCGCCACCAACGTCTGCCTCGACATGCTGCGGGGCCGTCAGCGCCGGGCCCGCCCGATGGACATGGGCCCGTCGCAGCGCGCCGACGGCGACCTCGGCCCGCAGCTGCCCGAGAACCTCTGGGTCACGCCGATCCCAGACGACCGTGTCCTGCCACCCGACGGCAATCCCGAGGAGCTTGCGCTGGCCAGGGAATCCATCCGGCTGGCCTTCGTTACTGCCCTCCAGCACCTGCCCGCCCGCCAGCGGGCGGTGCTGATCCTCCGGGAGGTGCTCCGCTGGCAGGCCACCGAGGTGGCCGAGCTGCTCGACACCACCGTGGCATCGGTCAACAGCGCCCTGCAGCGGGCCCGGGCCACCCTGGCCGGCCGGGATCTGTCCGGCCCACCTGCTGCCGAGGTGATGAGCCCGCAACAGCAGAAACTGCTCGACCTCTACGTGGAGGCGTTCGAGAAGTACGACATCACTGCGCTCGTCTCGCTCCTCCACGACGACGCCGTGATGACGATGCCGCCCTACAACTTCTGGCTCCAGGGCCCGGGGGAGATGGGCAGGTTCTTCCTCGGCCAGGGCATCGGCTGCCAGGGTTCACGCCTGCTCGTCACGGCGGCCAACGGCCAGGCCGCCTTCGGCTCCTACAAGCCCGACCCCAACGGCGGCTGGACCCCGTGGGCCGTCCAGGTCATCGACGTCGCCGGGGGGCGCATCGTCGGGCACCACAACTTCCTCGACACCGATCTGTTCGCCTTCTTCGGGCTGCCGCCTCGCCTCGACGGCTCGAACGTCTAGAACCCGGCGGGGGACTCGTCGACGACGACGACATCGTCGAGGCCGACGAAGTCGATGAGCCGGACCAGCCGCGGCCCTGCACCCCGCACCGTGATGGCGCCGCCGCGGCGGCGGGCCATGAGGGCCAGGCGGGCGAGGTTGTCGATCACGGAGAGGTCAGGGTGTGAGGACCCGATCAGGGGCCAGCTGGCCACCTCGGTGCCGCCGACGGCGAGCACCACGATCGCATCGCCCTCCGGTCGCAGCACACTGATAGGACGCCGGCCACCGAGGGAATTCATCGCGGCCTCGAGTTCGGTACAAGTAGCAGTCACCATGTCCGCTAGGTACGGCGACGCCCCGGCCCGGCCCTGCGGCTGGTGGCGATCGCCACACAATCTCCACAGAGCCTCAACGCATTCGGTTCAGAAGCGGGGTCTCAGCTCCTGCAGGAGTCGTTCGAGGTCGGCCACCCGGGCGGCGAGCGCGCGCACGTCACTCGGTTCGCGGTGGCGGTGCGGGCCGGTTGACCGACGCCCCCGCGACCGACCTGCGCAGCGGGCGTCCTTCGCCGGTTCGGCCAACGCTTCGAGGACGGGGAACGAATAAGGGGAAGGCACGGCCGCAGCCCGGGCTTCGGCCCGGCAGGCGCCACAAGCCAGCGCCGTCCAGGGGGCGTAGCACTCCGGGCAGCACCACCGGAGGCACTTGCCGCACTGCTGTGTGAGCGCTGATGCATGCCCGCAGTCGGCCCGGGGTTGTTCCACGGCCACCATGCTCGTCACCGCCTCCAACCGATGTTCAACCCCGCGCCGAGGCGGATCGTAAAAGAAGAGTCAGCGCACTTCGCGGACCTCATTCACCAAATGTGCAACCACTGTTAACCGATGTTGGTAGTGTTGTTAATGTTGTAAATGAGGTTCTGATTTGCGTCTTTTCCGCTCACGCGTGATGGTCGCCGCCAACATCGTTGACGGCGACCATCATCACTACTGCGGTGCTGCTCTTGCTAGCGCATCAGCCGTTGCGGCGACGGGCCAGGCGCCACAGGCGCTTCGAACCGGCACCCCGGGCCGCCAGGCCGCCCACCAGCAGCCACAGCGAAAGGCCCCCCAGGAACAGGCCGCCGGTGCGGGCGAGGTTGGGTGCCGCCGTTGCTTCCTGCCCAGCAGTCAGCGTGTCACCGAGGACCTGCACGCCGATGTCAACCGTCACGTTCGAGCCACGGGGCACGACGGCGTCAGCCCCGGGGTTCTGCGCGATCACCTTGCCGACCTTGGTCTGGTCGCTCGTGTTCTTGGGCTCGACGACCAGGATGCAG
>JAICGL010000562.1 GCA_025923175.1 Acidimicrobiia bacterium | reverse complement strand
TGGGGGACGGGCCGAGCGTCGCCCCCTCCATCAGCGGCGACGGGCTCCTCGTGGCCTTCGAGTCCGACGCCGACACGCTGGTGCGGGAGGACAACAACGGCACCGGCGACGTATTCATCCGGGATCTCGTCACCCGGGTGACCCGCAAGCTCAGCGTCGCCGGCAACGGGCAGCAGACCGAGAGCCCGAGCTTCGGCCCCGACATCAGCGCCGACGGCAGCTCCGTGGCCTTCGAGTCCTTCTCGTCGCGGCTCGTGCCCGGCGACACCAACGGCGCACTCGACGTGTTCGTCGCCGACGTGGCGTCCGGCAGCCTCGACCGGGTCAGCCTCGCCACCGGTGGAGGGCAGGCCAACGAGCGCAGCTACAGCCCGTCGATCAGCGCCGACGGCCGCATCGTGGCCTTCTCCTCGTTCGCCAGCAATCTCGTCCCCGACGACAGCAACGGCCTCCTCGACGTGTTCCTCCACCGGCGCGACCAGCAGACGACGACCCGCTTGTCGGTCGGGCCCGACGGCACCCAGGGGAACGGGCTGAGCTTCGCTCCGATCGTCTCGGCCGACGGCGCGCTGGTGGTGTTCTCCTCCGAGGCGGGGAACCTGGTGCGCAACGACTCGAACGCCATCCGCGATGTCTTCGTGGCCTCCACGGAGTCCTATGGTCTGACCCGGCTGAGCCATCGTGGGTCGGGCACGGCGCAGGGTGACGGCCCCAGCCTCGGCCCGGTGGTCGATGCCTCTGGAATCATGGTGGCGTTCGCGTCCTTCGCCACCAACCTGGTTGACGGCGACACCAACGGCCAGTCGGATGTGTTCGTGACCAAGAGCCCAAACCTGAAACCGCAGCGCGGAGCCCGTCAGAAGGTTCGCCGGTGAGCAGGAGCCGGCTCGCCGCACTGCTGTCGCCGGCGCTGTTCGTGTTGACGCTGGCTTCGCCGATCGCGCCGGTGGCCCGGGCGGGCAGCACCTGTCTGGGTGCCCCCATCACGATCATCGGATCGGAAGGGCCCGACACGATGAACGGAACGAGTGGCCCCGACGTGATCGACGGTGAAGGGGGCGACGACGTGATCGACGGTGGCGGCGGCGACGATCGCATCTGCGGAAGCGGCGGTGATGACAAGCTCGCCGGCGGCGCCGGCCGCGATCGTTGCGACGGCGGCTCCGGTCAGGACAGCGCCGGCGGCTGCGAGGACACGACCTCCATTCCCTGAACGGCGCTCAGCCCAATCGGGCGACCGCCAGGGCGACGGCGAGGGCGACCATGCTCCACGACAGGGCGCGGAGTGCTCGCTCCAGCGGCTCCAGCATCAGCCTGCTGTCGACGGTGCGCACGGTCCCGTCCTCCAGGGTGAGCGAACCCTCGATGCCAGTGACCTTGCGGCGCAGAAGCCGGGCCGGTGTGCTCAGGCTGCGCTGGGCATAGGAGAGTCCGAACGTTGCGGCGGCGGCGCAGAGCGCCGCGACGTCGAGGCGTTCGGCCTGGGCGAAGTAACCGGTGAGCGTGGGAAAAGCGCCCCAGGAGAAGGCGAAGCCGGCGTCGGTGTGAAGCCGTCCTCCAAGGAGTTCGAGGTTGTAGCCCGCCACGAGGATCGGCCCCACGACGATGAACGGAAGGAGGCCCAGCCCGACCCTCGGCAGGCCGGCGATGCCCAGCACGACGGCCGCCGCCAGTGAGGCGCCGGTCGCCAGCCACAGTGCCCGGTCGGAGAGACGGGTCCGCAGCGGGTGGCCGTTGAGCTCGTCGAGAGCATGGGCGGCCACACCAACGGCGAAGAAGAAGGCGAGCACGGTGGCGACGAGCCGGGTGGCGTCGGGGTGCGGGGCGAGGCAGGCGCCGACCACGACGTAGGAGAGATGCCAGGCCGTGTAGGGGGGATGGAGGATCGTCCACCAGTCCCGCCACCCGCCGGGACGGGCGGCATAGAACGCCGGTCGCCGCTCGATCTCAGCCACCCTTTCGGCCCCACATGACGAGCCCACCGCCGAGGCTCATGATCCGCACGCCGACGTCGACGAACCCCGCCTCCCGCCAGGCGTCGACCGTCCACGACAGCGGGTAGCGCCGGTAGTGCTCCGAGATGTTGGGCCCGAGGAACCGCCCGACGTCGAACCACGACCGGCCCCCAAGGCGGCCCGCCGCCGGCAGGAGCGTGCGGGTGTAGAGCCACCACCAGAACCGCCAGAAGGGCTGCGGCGGCACGTGGAACTCGAGGCTCGCCATCGGCGCGCCCGGCTTCACGACCCGGGCCAGCTCGCGCAGCGTGGCCGCGGGGTCGGCCACGTAGCGCAGGAGGTAGGTGAACGTGAGGGCGTCGAAGGTGGCGTCGGGAAAGGGGAGCCGGTCGGCGGAACCGGCCACCAGCCGGATCCGGTTCTCGGCCCCGTCACGGCGGACGTTCTCCTGGCCGCGCCGCAGCATGGCCTCGGTCAGGTCGAGGCCGACGACCTGCCCCGGGGTTCGCCGTGCGATCTGGAGCGCGACGCCGGCCGTGCCGGTAGCCACGTCGAGGATGCGCGGCGGAGCGGCGGGCACGATCCGGTCGACCATCGCCCGGCGCCAGCGCCCGTTCTGTCCGAACGAGAGGACCTCGGCCAGCAGGTCGTAGCGGGCGGGCAGGCCGGTGAACAGCTCCTGGGCGAATCCGGGGTCACGAGGAGGCGGCCGCTCTGTGTTCGTTGCCCTGGCCGTTCCTGCCCTCGGCACCTCCGTACAGTAAACCCTTCGGTGGAGGGAGGTTTTCGGTGGGGGAAGGGCGGCGCTTCGACGTCCTCGTGGTGGGCGGCGGTCCGGCGGGCAGCGTGGCTGCCCTTGTGCTGGCCCGGGGCGGAGCGCGCGTCGCGCTCGTCGACAAGGCCCGCTTCCCGCGCGACAAGGCCTGCGGCGATCTCGTCGGTCCGAGGGGTGTGCAACTTCTCGACGACCTCGGCGTGAAGATCCCCGGCACCCGCCAGGTCGGCGACATGATCGTGGTCGGGCCGACGGGGCGGCGAGTGCGGCTTCCTTGCCGGCCCGGGCTCACCTATCCGGGATACGGGTTTGCCGCTCCTCGAGTGGTCTTCGACGAGACATTGCTGGCCGAGGCCGAGGCGGCC
>JAICGL010000561.1 GCA_025923175.1 Acidimicrobiia bacterium | reverse complement strand
AGGTCATTGACGATCGTCCGGGCGCGGTCGGTCAGGAAGCCGGAATACGGCGCGGCGATCAGCAGACCGGTGCCGAGCACCATGGCCGCGATCGACGGCGACAGGTTCGGGAGCCGCTTGGCTGGACTCACATTCCGGTCAACGACACCTTTTCGTCCGAACTTGAGCGTCGCCTGGTAGTCTCATACTGACTACTTGATTCGGGGGGGAACGTAGCTGTGCATGCTCATCGCCGTTCGTCGCTCGGTCTGGTGCTGGCCGTGACCGTCGTGCTCGGTCTCGGCGCCCGCTGTGGCGACGAGGAGCCGAAGGGGTCGGCGGCGTCGACCAGCAGCAGTCCCACGACCGCTGCAGCCGGAAACCTGACGGTGTTGGCCGCGGCTTCGCTGAGCGAGTCATTCAAGGAGTTGGGCACGGCCTTCGAGGCAAAGCACCCGGGCAGCAAGGTCACCTTCAGCTTCGACTCGTCCTCGGCACTGGCCGCCCAGGCCAACAACGCAGTGCCGGCCGACCTCTTCGCCTCGGCCGACCAGGCCAACATGAAGAAGGTCACCGACGCCGGCAACGCCACCGGGCCCAAGGTGTTCGCCCACAACAAGCTGGCCATCATCGTGGCCAAGGGGAACCCCAAGAAGATCAAGAGCCTGGCCGACTTCACGAGAGTCAGCTTCGTGCTGTGCGCCCCCGAGGTTCCGTGCGGCAAGTACGGCGTCGAGGCATTGTCCAAGGCTGCGGTCAAAGCCCAGCCGAAGTCGCTGGAGACGAACGTCAAAGGTGTCGTGACCAAAATCACCAGCGGTGAGGCGGACGCCGGCATCGGCTACGTCACCGACGCCAAAGCCGCCGCCAACGCCGAAGGCATCGAGATCCCCGACGCTCAGAACGTCGTCGCCGAGTACCCCGTGGCCGTCCTCAAGCAGTCGGCCAACTCGACCCTCGCCCAGGCGTTCCTGGACTTCATCGTCGGGGCCGAGGCCCAGGCCGTGCTGGCCAAGTACGGCTTCGCAGCGGCCTGAGCCAGGCCCGTTCGGATTACTCCCTGACGACCGCCGGCTCGGGCGCCGGCGTCGGCGGCACGGCCTTGCCGACGCCGGTGGCCCCGCCACCGACGCGGCGGACATCGCTGTCCACGGGGTAGGCGGGCGGGGGAGCGATGGCGTCGGGGTGCAGGGCGATGACCGATGTCTCCCACGGCGACCCGTTGTCGAAGTGCCCGACGAACCGGTACGACGGCACCATCGCCATGCGGACCTGCCCGTCCTCGAAGACCGACGTCTGGATCAGACCGAGTTCGACACCGTTGATCTTGACCACCTGCGGGACCGGCGGGGAGCAGGCCATCGTCGTGGACGAGACGGCCTTGTCCTCGGCTGGCATCGGCATCGGGACCGGCGGGCAGGGCGCGATGTCGGGAGCGGGAGCGTTCGCAACGTCATATTGGAGCGGCATGTCGCTCGGCGCGGATCCGGCGGCACCGCCGCCGCTGCCTTCGACCACACCCGCGGAGGTCTGCGCCGGCGGCGCGGTGGCGGGTTCGACGGCATTGGCCGGCAGGTCGGTGGCGTAGCCGACCGGGGGTGACTGGAGGTCCTTCAGGGCGGCGTCGACGCCGCGGAGCTTGTAGTCGCCGGTCCGCTCGAACGTCACGAACGAGCCGGAGAGGTTTTCGATCCGGCCGTCCGAGCGCATGGTCACGTTCCAGACGGGCCAGTCGGCCCGGCGGCCGTCGAGGACGGGATACATGGCAATGGAGAAGCCCTTCACCGGAGGGGGCGGAGGCGGGCACGAGGCGACACCGTCGGCGGGAAGCGGCATGGCGGCCGACAGCTTCTCCGCCTCAAGCCGCTTGAGTTCCTCGGGGCTGATCCCGGGGGAGGGAGCGGCGCAGGCCCAGCCGGTGCCGATCTCGGTGTCGGTGGTCTCGACCTTCCAGGTAGCCCGGGGGGCACCCATGCGATCGAGGAGTTCACGCACCCGCTGCTCGGCCTCGGCCCGGGAGATGGCGGGACCGGCCGGGGAGTCGACCGCCTGGCCGTCGAAGCGGTTGCGGTACAGGTTCACGTACCAGGCGCCGCCCTTGCCGGAGGCCTCGCCGCCGTAGGCGTTCAGCGTCCAGTCGCCGGACTCGACGAACCAGCCGCCGTCGCGCTGCACCGGAGTGCCCTGCACGCCGAGCGCGTCGGCGATCCGGGCCATCGCGGCGCGGTCGATGTCAGGGCCGTCCACCCGCCAGGCGGGGGCGTGATCCGGAAGTTCGGGAAGCTCGCCCTCGACCTCGAACTTCAGGCCCCACCCGCCGTACGGGTAGATGGCCGCCCGGCTGCCGGCAGCCGCGTCCTGGGCCGGGGCGACGGCAGGCGCCGGGTTGCCGTCGCGCGCGGCCAGAGTCTCCGCCCCGAAGCCGGCGCCGTTGCCGGCCATCAGGGCGAGAGGCTTGGGGTCCGAGCCGCTTCCGCCTCCGGCCACGGCGATGGCGCCGGCGATCACGGCCAGGAGCGTCACGCCGGCCACGATGGCCCGGCGGCGCTGGCGAGACGGGGGGGTGGGGGGTGCGGCCTCGGGGTCGATCACGGCCTCGGTCTCGATCACGTCACTTCCTCCTACGGTGTCGCCCCTTCAGACGAGAGGAAGACGCACGCGGTTCCCACGCTGCGAGAAAAAAAGACTGCGGACCGTGGGCCGCGCTATCGGGAGACCGAGGGGGAGTCGGCGTCGGCCACCAGGAGGCGGGGGGCGCCGGTTCCGTCGGCGGCGGCCGCGTAGATGCTGGGGGCGCCGATGCCGGTGTCGACCGAGTAGGCGACGGTCGAGTTGTCGAGCCACTCGATCTGGTCGTCGACGGTGCGGGTCTCGCTGAGCGCGTGGTCCTTCAGCGTGGTGAGGTCAAGCACGGCCGGCTGCCACGTGGGCAGGTCGGGGCCGCCGGCGCTCGTCCGCTGCTTGAAGGCAATGCGGGTGCCGTCGGGAGACAGCGACGGGCACTCCACCCCGTCCCGCAGGACGATGGCCTTCTTGGCGGCCAGGTCGCCGGACACCAGGTAGGTGTGGCCCTGCGTGCCCAGCGTGGCGAAGAAGTGGTTGGAGTCGGCCGGGTCGAAGGT
>JAICGL010000560.1 GCA_025923175.1 Acidimicrobiia bacterium | reverse complement strand
TACACCCGCTACGCACTGACCGACTTCCGCCTGATCCGCTCCTGGGGTGTCCTGAAGCGGCAGCTGGCCTGGATCCCCTGGTCGAAGGTGACCGACGTGCTGCTCGTCCAGACGCTGGCCGGCCGCATCCTCGGATACGCCACCGTCCGCATCGAGTCGGCCAACGAAGCGTCGGGCTTCAAGGCGGTCACCGACCTGCGCGACCCTCACCGCTTCCACCGGGTCGTGACCGAGATGGTGCAGGCCAAGCAGGGCAAGACGGTCCCGCCGTGGATGAAGCCTGACAACCCGAGCGGCAGTGGCGGTGGGGGCGGCCCGCGGCGTCCCGGGCCCCGGCCCGACGAAGCGGTGACCGTGCCGGACCTTCCTGCGATCATCCCGCTACCCGACGTCGGCGGCGATCCGTACGGCGACTGACGCTCGACCCGGCAGCGCCCATTGAGCGCAGGTGCTGTTGTGTAGCGTGCAAACGATGGCTGCCGACGGGAACGAACCCACTGCGGTAGGCCGGGCGGCCGCACTGCTCGGACGGCCGGTCGGTGGTACCGAGCCGATGCCGGCCGACCTCCGGTCAGCCGCCGGGTTGCTCCACGACCTCATCGTCTGGGGCCTCGAACAAAACCTGCCTGACGACGCCCTCCGGCCGGTCGAGGCCCGCCTCGGGCAACTCGCCGGAGAGCTCCTCCCCGGGGACCCCGGCCTCGCCGCGCTCATCGACTGGTGGCTCACCGCCGTCGTCGGCCGCCCACCCCAGCAGCTGTGGTTCGCCGCCGCCGCAGCGGCCACCGACGTGACGCTCGGGGCCGACCCGCTGCCCGACGAGTTGCTCGCCGCCATCCTCCCCGGCGGGCGGCCGCCCGACCTCGGCGGCGACATCAAGGCGCGCCGCTACGCCGAGGACCAGGAACGGCTCCGGACGTTGGCCACCACCGTCCCCGTCCTCTCCCAGGTGGCCAAGGCCCAGTCGGTGGTGAAGGCGGTCAACGGGGAGCTGGCGGGATTCCTGGCCGAGCTCGGCCCGGCCGGCGAGACCAACGGGCCCGTCCCCGACGCCGACGCGCTGGCGGACAAGGCCGACGCCCTGCTGAGGACCTCGGGCGTCGTGGAAGGCACACCGCTCTACGGCAAGGTGCGCCGCGAGATCGAGGAGCGCCTCGTGCTGGCAAGGGCCCTGGCTGCCCGGGCGGGTGACATGGCGCACCCGATCGAGCCCCTGCCCGCTGCCCGGGTGAAGGCGCTGACGCGCCTGGCCGTCACCGGCGATCAAGTGCTGGCCGGGCGCCTGCTCGCCGCGATGGGCGGGCCGCAGCCCAAGCCCGAACCGTCGGGTCTCGCCGTGGCGCTGGCCGAGGCGATGGACGCACTCAAGCCCGACGACCGCTTCTTCGCCCACCACCTGCTGGGCGGCGTGGCCGAACCGGTCGCCGCCGCCGCCGAGGACCCGCAGCTGGCCGCCTTCGTCGAAGAGGGCCGCGTCGCCCGGGCCGACGCGCTCACCACGCTGGAGGACCTCGAGCCCCACGCCACCGGGGACGCCGCCGAGCTGCCGGGTCTCATCCGCTCCGCCCTCGACGCCGGCGACCTGGTCGAGGTGCGCAGCTGGCTGGCCGATCTCAAGACGGCGGTGGCCACCACCCGGGCCCGCAAGGAAGCCACCCGGGCGCTCGACCGGGCCCGCAACCGGGGAGTCGAGGGGTGGATGGTCGACGCGCTGGCCGCCGCCATCGACGCCGACGATGCCGACGCCATGGCCTCCCTGGCCGCCGACGTCCGGCTTCTCCCGGGGATGGAGCGCAAGATCAGTGCACTGGCCGAGCAGGCGGCGACCGCCCCCGCTGCGCCCGCCGGGGAAGAGGCGGCCTCCGGGCAGGTCAGCGTCGCCATCACCACCGGGCCGGGCAGCACCGTCAAGCGTGGCTGGCCGGAGCAGCTCGAACGGCCGGCGGTCATCAAGCCGGTGGCCGCCTACGTCGTACGGGTCAACGCTCACAACCGTTTCTTCGACGGACGGATCTGCGCCGCGCCGGCAGCGAACCGCCAGTGCGCTTCCAGCGAACGGTTCAAGCTCGACTTCTGCGAGAAGGGCGTGCGGCGTTGTTCATGGCTGGGTGCGTTCGCCGACCAGCCCCGTGTCGAGCTGACCGACCCGTTCGTCGACGAGTACCAGCCGGTCATCGACGAAACGCCGCCCGAAGCCGGCGACGTCGCCGTGCTGTGGGCCGCGACCGAGAGCGGCAACGAAGTCGTCGGCCTGTGGCGGGTGCTGACCCTGGCCAAGGCCCGGCGGGGTTGGGTGCTCAACGGAGACCGTGACGCCGCCGTCCTGCTGCCCAAGGGGGTCGTGCCGTGGTCGGCCGTCTACCGGCGCTGGTCGAGCCCCCGGGGGTCGATGGCGCTGCGCACGCTCGACACCGCAGGGCTCGAAGGACTCCTCGTCGAGGTCCGCGATGCCATGGCGCCGCTGGCCGAAGCCGACCCGCAGATGCAGCGCGACCTGACCGCTCTCGAAGTCATGCTGGCCGACCAGCGCGGCCGGGTTCCCGGCGCGCCCCGTCCCGAGGTGCCGGCCGGAGCCGTTGAGGCCGGTCCGCCCAGGGGCAAGAAGGGCCGGCGGAAGAGCGAGCCTCCGCCCGACGGTGGCGGCAACGGCCGGGCCGTGGCGGCGGTCGCGACCGGCGCCCCGGCGGAGACGGAGGCAGCCACCACAGCCGTTGCTCCACCGACACTCCAGCAGCGGCTACGCGCCCGGGGCGGCTTCTACGCACCGGCCCTCGTCTCCCAGTACGAGCTGGCCGTGCAGGAAAGCCGGCTCGTCGTGCTGGCGGGTGCATCGGGCACCGGCAAGACCCGCCTGGCCATCGAGGCCGCCGCCGAACTCGGGGCGGTCAGCTGCCTGGTCGCCGTCCGGCCCGACTGGCACGCCAACGAAGATCTCCTCGGCTACCTGCCGCCATTCCCGGGTTCCCGGTTCTCCTCCACGGCGGCGTCGGAGTTCATCCGCAGCGCATCGGTCGAGGCCGAGGCCGCCGCCGCCGAGCAGCGGGCTCCCCGGCCCTTCCACCTCTGCCTCGACGAGATGAACCTGGCACGGCCGGAGCACTACCT
>JAICGL010000559.1 GCA_025923175.1 Acidimicrobiia bacterium | reverse complement strand
GAGAGCCCGCACGGCCGCCGCCACATCGGCCGGCAGGTCGAGCGGGACCGTGTCACCGGCGAAGCTGGGGACCGGCGGGCGGGGCCGGTCGGCGGGCAGCGCCAACTCCTCGGGGACGCCCTCGAGCGCCCGGCGCCAAAAGGCGATCTGCCGGCCGGCGAGGCTGTCGGTGTCGGCCGGGTCCCCGAGCAGTTCCTGCTGCCAGAGGGTGTAGTCGCGGTAGGAGACCGGCAACGGCGTGAACGCCGGAGCCTCGCCACGGCACCGGGCCCGGTAGGCGGCGACCACGTCGGCCCGAAGGGGCCCGTCCGACGCCTCATCGGTGGCGATGTGATGGATCACCAGTGACAGGACGGCCCGATCGGCCCCGGTCCGGAGCAGGGTGGCCTGCAGCGGCGGTTCCTGGTCCAGCACGAAGCAGCGGTCGGCCAGGGCGACGAGCCGTTCGTCGAGTTCGTCTTCGGTGCACTCTTCGACTGACACCCACGCCGGTCCGGCCGGCAGCACGAGTTGGTAGGGCACGCCGTCGTCGTCGGGAAACACCGTGCGGAGCGTTTCGTGGCGCTCGACCACGTCGGCCAGCGCCTCCTCCAGCGTGGCGATGTCGACGGGTTCGTCGAACGGCACGACGACCGGAACGTTGTAGGTCGGGGAAGGCCCCTCCAGCCGGTACAGGAACCAGAGCCGGGCCTGCGCCGCTGACAGCGGCCACCGCCCGTCGGCCGGCTCCTCGAAGGGCCGCAACGGTGGCCGGTCGGTGCGATCGTCCAGCGACAGGGCGAGGCCCGCCACCGTCGGCGTGTCGAAGACCCGCTGGAGCGGGAGTTCGGCGCCGAGCGCCGCCCGGGTCCGGCCGACGAGACGGGCGGCCAGCAGCGAGTGGCCTCCGAGGGCGAAGAAGTCGTCGTCGACGCCGACCGCCGGGACCCGGAGCACGTCGGCGAAGATCCCGGCCAGGATCTGCTCGGTCGGGGTCGTCGGCCGGCGGCCGGTGGACGGCGCCGGTCCGATCTCGGCCGTGTCGATCCTCGCCCGGGCCTCGGCGGCGCGTCGGCGGGCGAGTGCCTCTTCGGCGGGGCTGAGCAGGTCGATGGCTGCGAGGGGCTGGTCGGGGTCGGCGATCTGCGCCTCGAGGAGCTGCACCAGCCGGTCGGCCAGCCAGTCGACGGTCGCCTCGTCGAAGAGGTCGGTGGCGAACTCGATGGCGCCGACCAGGCTCCCGTCGCTGTTCTCGATGAAGTCGAACGACAGGTCGAATTTGGCGCCGAGCCCGCCCGCTTCGATCTCTTCGCCGAAGCGGTCCCCGGGGGGATGGGGGGTGTCCCCCCGACAGTCGCGGCGTGAGCCGCCGAGACGGCCGCCGGCCCGCCGGTGCTGGTACGACACCATCACCTGGAACAGGGGGTGGTGCGACGGCGAACGGGCCGGCCGGACAGCGTCGACCACCAGGTCGAAAGGCAGTTCGGCGTGGGCGAAGGCGGCGAGGCCGGCGGACCGGGCCCGGCCGAGCAGCGTCCGGAGGCCGGGGTCGCCCGCCGTGTCCACCCGGACGACCACGGTGTTGACGAACATCCCGACGACACCGTCGAGCAGGTCGTCGCCCCGCCCGTCCACCGGAACGCCGAGCGGAATGTCGTCGCCGGCGCCGAGCCGGGACAGAAGCCCTGCGACCGCAGCCTGCAGGACCATGAACGGTGAGGCGCCGCACTCCCGGGCGAAGGCCTGCGCGGCGGCCGACAGCCGTTGCGGGATCTCGAAATTGACGACATCCCCGGCGAACGACGGGACCGGCGGCCGGGGCCGGTCGGCCGGCAGCACCACCTGATCGGGGAGCCCGGCCAGCGCTTCCCGCCAGAACTCCGCCTGGCGGGCCGCCAGGCTGTCCGGGTCGGACATGTCGCCGAGGAGGTCGGTTTCCCACAGCGCGAAGTCGCCGTACGTCACCGGCAACTCGGGCCAGACCGGCGCCTCGCCCCGGGTGCGGGCCTCGTAGGCGGTGCGGAGGTCGTCGAGGATGACGGCGTCCGACACCTCGTCGGACGCGATGTGGTGCACGACCAGTGACAGCAGGCTCTGGGCGGGGCCGTAGCGGATCAGGGTGGCCCGCAGCGGAGGTTCGCGGCCGAGGTCGAAGGCGTGCCCGGCCACGTCGTCGAGGATGGCGTCGAGCGCGTCCTCGTCGGCCGGGCAGCCGACGACGATCAGGGGCGGAACAGCGTCCTCCGCCGGCAGCGCCTGCTGGTAGGGGAGTCCGTCGTCGTCCGGGTAGATCGTGCGGAGCGTCTCGTGGCGGGCCACCACGTCCGACAGCGCCGCTCGGAGGGCGTCGGCGTCCACCGGTCCGGCGAACTGGATGGCGGACGGCATGTTGTAGGTCGGGCTCGGGCCCTCCAGGCGGTACAGGAACCACAACCGGGCCTGGATGGGTGAGAGCGGGTAGCGCCCGTCGGGCGGCACGTCCCGGCGGCGCAGCGGGGGCCGTTCGTCGCG
The DNA here is from genome assembly GCA_025923175.1 of Acidimicrobiia bacterium. Classification (GTDB taxonomy): domain Bacteria; phylum Actinomycetota; class Acidimicrobiia; order IMCC26256; family BP-133; genus BP-133. The sequence continues at coordinate 615 of JAICGL010000559.1, read as the reverse complement.
ACCGGCGAGGCGGGTGGCCAGCGCCGCCACCGTCGGGGTGTCGAAGACGTCGCGCAGCGGGAGCGCGGCGCCGAGCGCGGCCCGCACCCGGCTGACCAACCGGGCGGCGAGCAGCGAGTTCCCGCCCAGGGCGAAGAAGTCGTCGTCGGCGCCCACCCGGTCCAACCCGAGGACGTCGGCGAACAGCCCGGCCAGGACTTCCTCGGTTGCGCCCGCCGGCCGCCGCCCGGTCCCGGCGACGGCGGTCGGGGGCGGCGGCAGGCGATCGGCGTCGAGCTTCTGCGTGGTGGTGAACGGCAGGCTGAGGTCGACAAGGTCCACCGACGACAGCGGCCGGGTCGGGTCGTCGAGGAGCACGGCGGCCAGGCGCAGGAAGCGCTGCACCATCTCCTCGACGCTGGTGCGGTCGTACAGGTCGGAGGCGTACTCGATGCTGCCCTCGAGGCCGTGCTCGGTCTCGGAGAAGTCGAAGGACAGGTCGAACTTGGCCCCGGCGCCGCCGGCGTCGAGCGGCTTGGCGTCCAGGGCCGACATCGCCGCCTCCGCCGCCGGCTGGCGCTGGGCGTAGGCCACCATCACCTGGAACAGCGGGTGCCGGGCCGAGGACCGGACGGG
>JAICGL010000558.1 GCA_025923175.1 Acidimicrobiia bacterium | reverse complement strand
GAGGGTCCTCGTGTCGTCCGTACGTGTTCGTACTCGGGTTCGGATTCGGTCCTGCGGACTACAACGGCAGCTCCGCCGCCCTCCGCCCAGGACTCCCGAGATTCCGGAGCGCGTCGAGTGCCCGGTCGCGGCGAACGATGGCTCCCGCGGCCTCGAACAGATCGACAGCCTGCCGGAAGGCGGCCAGAGCCGTTGACCGGTCCACCTCAGCCGTTGCCCGTCCGAGGGCGTCGTGAGCCCGGGCCGCCATGGCTGGCCAGCCCGACTTCGGTAATTCGGCCAGGGCTTTTCGGGCTTGCGCGGCAGCCTCGGCATTGTTCCCGGCGGCCTGCTCGGCCCAAGACGAGGCCACGGCGGCCAGGCCGCGGTGAACCGGCGCACCGGTAGTTTCGGCGACGCGTTCGAGGCCTGTCGCCGTGGCTCGGGCGGCGCCAGGGTCACCGGTGGCGGCCTCGATCTCCGCCAGATCGATGAGGGGGAACACGGCCCAGCCGTGGGCACCCCAATCGAGCATGGTGGACGACGCCCGGCGGAGTGCCGTCAAGGCGTCGGCGGTCCGGCCCTGCTGCCAGGCGAGCAGGCCCTCTGCGTGCAGGCAGAACTGGTAGAGGATCGACCAGTCTCGGTCCCCGAGCGCACGCTTCGACCGGGCGATTAAGCGTTCCGCCTCGGCCCTTGCGCCCGTCTCAAGTGCCGGGATGGAGGCGAAGGCGTCACCCATCGCGCGTCGTCGGCTCAAGACCGGACTCCAGGCGGCCGCTTCCCGGGCGGCGGCCAGCGCGGCCGGGTAGTCGCCACCCAGCCAGTGGACGGCAGCCTCGAGCTCGAGGAGGACCGAATCCCGATAGGCCGGATCGGCGGCCTTGGCGTCGGCCATCATCACCGCCGCTTCCTCGGTGCGACCTTCCAGGATGATGACCGACGCGAGCGTGGCGGCCACGGCCGTCAGGCGGTAGGCCTTGAGGTCTTCCCGGGCGATGGCCAGGGCCCGGTGCAGGCGGTCCTCGGCCGCTCGGAACCGGCCTTGGAAACCCGCCGCGTGGCCGGCGGCGGACAGTGCCTGCATCTCGACGAACCGATCCCCGAGCAGGACCGCTTCGTCGGCAACGGCAGTGGCTTTGGCGTCCATGGCCGCGAAGTGGCCCCGGAGGCCCTGCACCCAGGCCAGCTCGTGGTCGACCAGGAGAGCCTCCCGGCGGTCGCCGCCCCGCCCGAACAGGGCGGAAGCATCCCGCAGGGCCGTCTCCGCTTCCTCGAGCTCCCCCGTTCCCCAGGCAAGGAAGTTGGCTAGGCGGTACTTGACCGCGGCACGCCGGGCCGCGTCGGGCGAGGTGGCCAGGAGCCCGTCGAGTTCTCGCAGCGCCCGGATCCCCAGCAGGCCGTGGACGTCGGCCCGGTGGTCGACGACCCACTCCGCCCGCCACGACATCGCCTCGGACACCTCGAGCCACCGGGGGTCGCCACTCGGCAGCAGCTCCCCCAGTTCTCCCAGCAGCTCGAGGGCCTCCCGATACGCCTCCCGGCCCTCGGCCTGGCGGACGGCCTCCCGCAGGGCGTCGATGGCGTCGGCGTCACCGACATCGGCCGAGCGGGCGAAGTGACGGGCCGCCTCGGCGGTGCGGCCGTGGCGGTGGAGGGCGGCGGCCACGTCCCGGTGGAGGAGCCGCCGGCGCGCACCGCCGATGGCCTGGTAGATGATGTCGCGGACCAGCGGATGGTGGATCTCGTAGGTCAGGTCCCGACCCCGCTCCTCCTCGGTGAGGCCGCGGAAGGACATAAGAGCGGCGAGGATCGGGGCCAACTCTTCCATGGCCCGCCCGGTAATGAAACCGAGCTCGCCGAGCGCCACGGGGCGCCCCAGTACGGCGATCAGCTCGAAGGTCGTGCGCTCCGCTTCGCTGGCGCTCTTCAGTCGGCTGATGACCCGTTCGGTGAGGCTCTCCGGCAGACGCTGCAGACGTGGCGCGGCGAGGTCGGCGCCCTCCTCGAGCAGCGACCGGACCAGACCGCTGGCGAAGAGGGCGTTGCCCCTCGTCCGCTCCTCCAGCCAGTCCACCAACGCCGGTGGAGGCGGCCGCCCGATCAGGACTTCGGCCAGCGTCGCGAGCCCGCTCCGGGAGAGCGGACCGACCTGGAGTCGGGTGAGGCCGCCGTCCTGCTCGAGCTCGAGGAGGACCTGGGCCGCCACTTCGTTGGCGGCCAGCTCTGCCGGACGGGCGGTGGCGAGGACCAGCAACGGAAGGTCGGGAAAGCGGCGAGCGAGGTGGCGCAGCACCTCCCACGACGACGGGTCGGCGAGGTGGATGTCGTCGAGTACCGCAATAACGGGGCCATCACGGCCCAACCCGTCGAGGACCCCGGTCAGGCCTTCGATGAGCCGGAACCGGGACGGCTCGCCCGGCGGGGCCCGGCCCCGTAACGCCGCCACGCCGTGGAGCAGCCCGGAGAGATCGTCGACAAAGCCGCCGCACAAACGGACGATCTCCTGCGACGACATCGTCGCCAGAGCGGGCTCCAACGCCTCGGTCCAGAGGCTGAAGGCCAGCGTGCCGCCAAGGGGGTAGGCCCGGGCCGAGACGACGTGGGCGGCGGGGCTCTGCCGCACCGCGAACTCGTCGGCCAAACGCGTCTTACCGATCCCCGGCTCGCCGGTGAGGAGGACGCAGCGCGCTTCGCCGGCCCGAGCCCGGTTGAACTCGGCCTCGAGGCGGGCCAGTTCCGGTTCCCGTCCAACGAGGCTGGGCGCCCCCCGGCTCGAGCGACGGCGAGGAGCCACCGCCAGGGGCCGAGCGGGTGGCGTCGAGTGGATCGACTCGGGACCCCATTCCACGACGACGGCGGCCAGAGGCTCGGTCAGGCCCTTCAGCGTCAGATGCCCAGCCGGGGTGAACCGGAACCCGCCCCCAGACCCGACGAGGACCCGGACAAGATCACCGGCCAGGATCTGCCCTGCGTCCGCCCGGTCGCAGAGCCGCTTCGCCACCACCACGGCCCGGCCGAAGTAGTCGCCGTCGTCGGCGACGGTCTCGCCGGCATGGAGCCCGATCCTGACCCGAACCGCCGCCGCCGGATCCGACCGGTTGGCGTCGGCCACCGCCCGCTGCATG
>JAICGL010000557.1 GCA_025923175.1 Acidimicrobiia bacterium | reverse complement strand
GAGCACAAATACGGGCTCCTTCCCGACCTCGGCGGTACCTACTGGCTCCCGCGGATCGTCGGGCCCGCCAAGGCCAAAGAGCTGATCTTCACGGCGGAGACCATCGACGCCGAGGAGGCGCTCCGCATCGGACTCGTCAACCGCCTGGTGGACGACGCGGAACTCGACGGCGCCGTCGCGGCCATAGCCGAACGGATCGCCGCCCAGCCGCCGATCGCCGTCCGGGGGACGAAGCGGGCTGTGGACCGGACGATGCAACAATCGCTCGGCGAGGGGCTCCGGGAAGCCGCAATCGGCCAGGCCGAGTGCATCCGCTCGGCCGACTTTCTCGAGGCCGTCACCGCCAACCTCGAGAAGCGAACCCCGGCTTACAAGAACGCTTGACCGAGATCGATCTTCTCTCAGCCCATCCTGCGTACCATCGGCGTGACCATGAGTGAGACGTCCAGCGAATACTTCCTGGTCCGCCCGGGCGGGCCCCTCGAGGGTGAGATCAAGGTCTCCGGGGCCACCAAGAACTCCGGGCTGAAGCAGGTGGCGGCCGCCATCCTCGCCCCCGGGGTCTCCGTCTTCCACAACATGCCGCCCGTCCTCGACGCGACCTTGATGATCGAGGTGATGCGGGCCCTCGGGGCCACCGTGGAATGGATCGGGCCCGACACCCTCCAGGTCGACACCAGCGGTGACCTTGTTCCCGAGGCGCCCTACGAGCTCGTGTCCCGGATGCGGGCGTCGGTCAACGTGCTCGGCCCGCTGCTCGGGCGGTGCGGCTCCGCCCGCGTGGCGCTGCCCGGCGGCGATGCCATCGGCAGCCGCCGCCTCGACATGCACATCAGGGGTCTCGAGGCCATGGGCGCCGAAGCCCGCATCGAGCACGGCTTCATCGAGGCGCGGGCGTCGGTGCTCAAGGGCGCCCGGATCGTGCTGGAGTTCCCCAGCGTCGGCGCGACCGAGAACCTGATGACGGCGGCCGTCCTCGCCAAGGGCAAGACGATCATCGACAACGCCGCCCGGGAGCCCGAGATCACCGCCCTGTCGGCCTACCTCAACCGGATGGGAGCCCAGATCCTCGGCGCTGGCACGTCGACGATCGAAATCGACGGTGTCGACGAGCTCGTCCCCGGCGAGGCCGAGCTCATGGCCGACCGCATCGAAGCCGGCACGCTGCTCATGGCCTGCGGCATCGCCGGCGGCGAGATCTCGCTCATCGGGCCCCGCCTCGAGCACATCGAAATGCTGACGCTGAAGCTCGGCGCCATGGGGATGAAGGTCTCGCCCACCGCCGACGGCATCTGGGCCTTCGCCCGCGACCGGCTGAAGGCGGTTGACATCGCCACGTTGCCCCATCCGGGCTTCGCGACCGACTTCATGCCCACCGCCGTGTCGCTGGCATCAGTGAGCTCCGGCAGCGCCATCGTCACGGAGAACCTCTTCGACGGCCGGTTCGGGTTCGTAGCCGAGCTGCGCCGGATGGGCGCCGACATCCACACCGAGAGCCGCCACGCCGTCGTCCGGGGAGTGGAGCGCCTGTCGGGCTGCCCGGTGCGGGCCACTGACGTGCGGGCCGGAGCCGCACTCGTGCTGGCCGGTCTGCGGGCCGAGGGCCAGACCGAGGTCCATGACATCGTCCACGTCGACCGCGGCTACCGCGACCTCCCCGGCTCGCTGGCAGCGCTCGGCGCCGACGTCACCCGGGTGCGGAATTAACGCCTCCCGGCGGTAGATTGGCGTTCATGGAAGCAGCCATCGTCGAGGCCATTGACGCCATCCGACCCGCCTTGCAGATGGACGGCGGCGACATCGAGCTCGTCGGCGTCAACGAGGAAGGCATCGTCCAGGTGAAGCTGACGGGAGCATGCGACTCCTGCTCGATCTCCTGGCTCACCCTGAAGGGTGGCGTGGAGCGGATCCTGAAGGAACGCGTGCCGGGCGTCACTGCCGTCGAAGCCGTTTAGTTGGTCTAGTTGGCCAGGACATACGACCCGCAGGCGCTCGTCGAAGGCGCCCTGTCCGGCGAACGCGCTTCCATCGCCCGGCTGATCTCGATGGTTGAACGTGGCGGCGACTCTGCGCACGCTGCGATCGCCAAGCTCTATCCGCATACCGGTTCCGCCTACACCGTCGGTATCACCGGCGCCCCCGGCGCCGGGAAGTCGACGCTGACCGACAAGCTGATCAGCCGGATACGCAAGGACGACGTCGAGGTCGGCGTACTGGCCATCGACCCGTCCAGCCCGTTCTCCGGCGGTGCCATTCTCGGCGACCGCGTCCGGATGCAGGACCACGCCACCGACACGGGGGTGTTCATCCGGTCGATGGCCACCCGGGGCCACCTCGGCGGGCTGTCGCTGGCGACGCCGCAGGCGGTGCGGGTGCTCGACGCCGCCGGGAAGCCGTGGGTGCTGATCGAGACCGTCGGCGTCGGCCAGGTTGAGATCGAAGTCGCCGGGGAGGCCGACACCACGCTGGTGGTGGTGAACCCCGGCTGGGGCGACGCCGTCCAGGCGGCCAAGGCCGGCCTGCTGGAGATTGCCGACCTGTTCGTGGTCAACAAGGCCGACCGCGACGGTGCGGCCGAGACGGTGCGGGACCTCGAGTTCATGCTCGACCTGTCGCTCGACTCCGATTGGCGCCCGCCCATCGTGAAGACCGTCGCCTCCAAGGGTGAAGGGTTCGAGGAGCTGTGGGACGCGATCCTGTCGCACCGGGCCTTCCTCGAGAGTGACGGCCGCCTTGCCGCCCGGCGCACGAAGCGGATCCGCGAGGAGCTGCGCGCCATCGTCGTCGCCAGCCTCTACGAACGGGCCGGCGAGCTGCTTTCCGGTGAGCACTTCGACAAGCTGGCCGCCGCCGTCGAAGCCCGCGAGGTCGACCCGGACTCCGCCGCCGAGTCGCTGCTGTCGGAGACGCTCTCCTAAGTTCAGCCCGAGCGACGAATCCGAACCCGGCCGAAGGGTTTCGGGGAGAACGGCCGCGAGGATGAGGTGCAAGAATGGCTGAATTCATCACCACCGAGCGGCGCGACAACGGCGTCGAGCTCATCCGGTTCAACCGCCCTCCGATGAACGCCCTGTCGGCCGAGCTGTTAGACGAGTTCGGCGATCACGTCGACGCCCT
>JAICGL010000556.1 GCA_025923175.1 Acidimicrobiia bacterium | reverse complement strand
TCCCGCGCCTCGATGGCTGATGTGGATCGACAGCCACTGTCACTTGCAACTGGAGGACCGGGGACCGACTCCTGAGGAGGCGGTCTCACGAGCCGTCGAGGCCGGTGTCGAACGGATGGTCTGCATCGGCACCGACCTGGCGACGTCGGCCGAGGCCGTCCGCCTGGCCGGGGTCTTCCCGGAGGTGTGGGCCACCGTCGGCCTCCATCCGCACGACGCCAAGAAGCTGGCTCAGGAGTGGGATGAACTCGTCGCGCTGTCCGGCGCCGACCGGGTGGTCGGAATCGGGGAGGCCGGCTTCGATCTCTACTACCGCCACTCCGAACCCGACCTCCAGGAGGAAGCCTTCCGCGCCCAGGTGCGGCTGGCCCGCGACCGGGGGCTGCCGCTGGTCATCCACTCCCGGGATGCCTGGCCCGAGACGTTCGGCGTGCTGGAGTCGGAAGGGGTCCCGGAACGCACGGTCTTCCACTGCTTCACCGGCGGTACGGTCGAGGCCGAGCGGGCCCTGGCGCTGGGCTGCTGGCTGTCCTATTCGGGGATCGTCTCGTTCAAGACGGCGGACGACCTGCGGGCGGCGGCGGCCGTCACGCCGGGCGACCGGCTGCTGGTCGAGACCGACGCGCCCTTCCTGGCGCCCGTCCCCCACCGGGGCCGGACCAACGAGCCTGCCTACCTTCCGGCCGTCGGCGCAGCCCTGGCGGCCGCCCGGAACGAGTCCCTCGAAGCTGTGGCTGCGGTGACCCGTGCGAACGCAATGGCCTTCTTTTGGCCCTCAACCGGTTGTCAATAGACACCTCTCTCTGAGGTCACAGCAACCTCAGAGCCGGACTCTAAATAACGGTAGTTTCGGGCGCGCAGCACGGAGCGTGCTTCCGCTGGACCGGGGTCAAAAGCGGTCATTAGCGTCCGCGTCATGCCTCCGACCAGCACCGATGCTCGTCACCGGGACTGGCGCCGCCTTTTCGGCCGGTACGGCGTACCGCTGCTGGTGGCCGTGACCTCCGTCCCGCTCGCCGGCCTGGTGATCTCCGTGGGCGGGTCGTCGGGTGAGCCCGAGCCGTCGCTGGCGTCGGCGGTGGAGGAGAAGGCTCCCCCTGTCGAGCGCGAGCGGGTGTCCCGGGCGGGGTTCCGGCCGGCGGAGCCGGAGGCCACACCGTCGACCACAGTGACCACGACACCGGAGCGGGTGGAGGTCACGCAGGTCTCCGAGGAGCGGGCGATTCCCGCTCCGAAGGAACTGCATGACGACCCGGCGTTGCCGAGGGGGGAAACCCGGGTCGCGGCCGACGGAACGCCCGGCCGCGAGCGGGTGGTGTTCGAGGTCACGCGCCGCAACGGGCGGATCACAGCCAAGCGCAAGATCTCATCGGAGATCATCACCCCGGCGAGTCCGCGGGTGGTGTTTGTCGGCCGGGGCGGCGGACGGGGCGCCCCGGCCGACGACGAGATCCCGCTCAAGCTGCGGATCGCCGAAGGGGACGTCGCAGGCGGCCAGCGTGCTCCGGCGGCGAACGGGCAGCAGGAGGGCGGTGCCTCCTGGTACCGCTACAAGCCCGGGACCTGCGCCCACCGGACGCTGCCCAAGGGCACGGTGGTGAAGGTGACCAATCTGAAGACCGGCCGGTCGGCCAACTGCACGGTGGCCGACCGGGGCCCGTTCATCCGCGGGCGGATCATCGATCTCGACCGCAGCGTGTTCATGGCCATCGCCGAGTCGCCCGGGCAGGGGGTCGTGCAGGTCCGCATCGAGTGGTGACCTGACGGAGGGCGAAAAAACTATCGTCCGCATCCGTGCGGCTGCTCTCTCCAACTGACGTCCGGAGCCTCCTGGCCGCACATGATCTGCGGCCGAGCCGGGCCCTTGGGCAGAACTTTCTGGCCGATCCCAATACCGCTCGCCGGATCGTCCGGCTCGCCGGGGTGGGGGCGGGGGACCGGGTGCTGGAGGTGGGGCCCGGTATCGGTTCCCTGACCGTGGCCCTGGCCGATGCGGTGTCGCCCAGCGGTGAAGTCCTCGCGCTCGAGCTCGACCGGCATCTGCTCCCCGTCCTGGGCGAGGTCGTGGACGGTCTCTCCCAAGTGCGGGTCGCACAAGGTGACGCCCTGACCGTGGACTACGAAGCACTCCTCGGCGATGCTCGACCGTGGAGCATGGTCTCGAACCTGCCGTACAACGTGGCCACGCCGTTGATGGCCCGCCTGCTCGAAGAGGTGCCGCGGCTGGAAACGCTGTCGGTGATGGTCCAGAAGGAGGTGGCCGAGCGCCTGGCCGCGCCGCCGGGCACACCGGCCTGCGGCGCCATCTCGGTGAAGGTTGCCTATCACGCCGCTGCGAGGACCCTCGGGGTCGTGCCCCCGACGGTGTTCGTGCCGCGGCCCAAGGTCGACTCGGCCGTCGTCCGGTTCGAGCGCCGTCCTGCTCCGCCGGTCGACGTCCCGTCGCCGGAGGGCCTCTTCAACCTGGCCCGGGCCGGCTTCGCCCAACGCCGCAAGACCCTGCGCCAGGCCCTCCGGCCCCGGCTCGGCGACCGGGTGGAAGAGGTGCTGGCAACCGCCGGCATCGCCGCCATGCGGCGGGCCGAAACGCTGACGTTGGACGAGTGGGCCGCCCTCGCCCGCGCCGCCGGCCCATCCGGCGTTCCTGAGCAACAGGGGGTGTTCCTCAGGAACGCCGAAGCGGGCGATGCGCCTCCGGACGGGGCGTCGTCATGAGCCGTGACGTCCGGGTCGTGGCGCGGGCGAAGCTCACCCTCTCGCTGCGGGTGCTCGGCCGCCGGCCCGACGGGTTCCACGACCTCGAGGCCCTGGTCGTGTCGCTGCGGGACCCGCACGACGTCGTGGGCCTGCGGATCCAGCCGCCGTTCGGGGTGCGGGTGCGGCTGTCGGGCCGGGCCGTGATCGGGGTGCCGCTCGACCACAGCAACCTGGCTGCCCGGGCCGCCCATCTGCTGTTGGAGCTGGCCGCCGAGGGAGAGGACGCCGGACCGTGGGCGATGGCCGTCGGCGATCGCACCTCGCTCCGCCTGAGCAATGCCCGCTCCTGGACGGAACCGACCGCCGACGGCCCCGCCATCGCCCTGATCCCCGTCGACTTCGAGTCCGACCCCGGCTACCG
>JAICGL010000555.1 GCA_025923175.1 Acidimicrobiia bacterium | reverse complement strand
CATCGGTCCCTGCTCCTTCATGAACCGCGCGGTGGCCTCACTGTCGAGGCTCACGAGGGCCGACAGGAACTTGCGCCGGTCACCGATCACCACGACCTCGGCCACCAGCGGGTGGCTCCGGATTCCTCCCTCGAGGAGTTTCGGGGCGACGTTCTTTCCGCCGGCGGTGACAATGATGTCCTTCTTCCGGCCGGTGATCGTGAGGAACCCGTCGCTGTCGAACTCGCCGAGGTCACCGGAGTGGAGCCACCCGTCGTGCAGCGTTTCGTCGGTCGCCTCCTGGTCCTTGAAGTAGCCGGCGAAGACGTTGCGACCCCGGACGATGATCTCGCCGTCGTCGGCGATCTTCACCTCGACCCCGGGGAACGGAGGGCCGACCGTCCCGAACTTGGCCTTGCCCGCAACGTTGAACGTCGTCGGCCCGGTGTCCTCCGACTGGCCGTAGACCTCGTAGATCGGCAGGCCGAAGCCGGCGAAGAAGTCCAGCACCTCCGAGGCGATGGGGGCGGCCCCGCTCACGGCGACGCGGCACTCGCCGAGGCCGAGGCCTTCCTTCACCTTCGAGTAGACCAGTTTGTCGAACAGCTTGTACTGGGCCACCGCCGTGCCCGCCGCGCCCAGCCCCCGGTTCCAGCGACCCGTCACCTGGCGGCCGATCGCGGTGGCCTGCTCGACCAGCTTCGCCTTGACCCCATGGGCGTCGGCGAGCTTTTCTGCCACGCCCGCATGGAACTTCTCCCACACCCGGGGCACACCGAAGAACATCGTCGGCTTCACCTCGAGCAGGTTCTCCAGCAGCTTGTCGAGCGACTGGGCGTAGTAGACGGGATAGCCGACCACGGCGGCGATGTGGATGGTGAACATCTGCTCGGCGATGTGCGACAGCGGCAGGTAAGAGAGCACCCGCTCCTTCTCGGTGGCGCAGACCAGATCCAGCGCGTGGGACGCCGTCCAGGACAGGTTGTCCTGCGTCAGCATCACGCCCTTGGGCCGGCCAGTCGTCCCGGACGTGTAGATCAGCGTTGAGACGGTGTCGGGCCGGAGGGCGGCGAGGCGCTCGTCGAGGTTGCCGGAGGCCGCTCCGCGGTCCATGAAGTCGTCCCACCCGATGACCATCGGGTCATCGACCATTCCCCCACCCCGCATCATCACCACATGGCGGAGGTGGGGAAGCTCGTCGCGCACGGCGGCGATCTTCGTCCACTGCTCCTCGTTCTCCACCAGGATGACGGGTGCCTCGCAGTGGTTGAGGATGTAGGCGCACTCGGGCGGCGACGACGTCGTGTAGATCCCGGCGGGGACGGCCCCGGCGGCCATGGCACCGATGTCGAAGATCACCCACTCGGGCCGGTTGGCACCGAGGATACAGACCGGCTGCCCCGCTTCGACGCCGAGCGCCATCAGGGCGGTGCCGGCCCGGCGGACCTCGTCGGCGAAGGTCTTCCAGGACGTCGCCTCCCAGCCGCTGGCTCCGCGCACGAAGTACGCAGGGGCAGAGCCGAGCCGCTGGCCGTGGTCGAGCACACGCTGGGGAATCGTCTCGAAGGCCACTGCACCCCTCCTCGTCCGCCATGTCCCGCGGCTCTGGACGCTACTGGCAGTAGCTACCCAGGTGTCGCCGCGCTCACGCGCAATGCAAACTCGACTGTCCGCTTCTCGACCAGATCGCGGTCGAAGTCCAGGGTGGCGACGTGGTACGACCGCTCGAGCGGCACCCGCTCGACGGGCCCGGCCACGCCCCCGGCCAGCACGTCGGAGGAGCTGGGCGGGACGACGTGGTCCTCCCGGGAGGTGAGGATCAGCACGGGGCAGCGGATCTGGCCCAGCCGCCCGTGCACCTCCGTCGTGGCCTCCATCAGGGAGATCAGCGGCTGGATCGGGGCGGCCTCGTACGCGCCCTCGCTGACCCCGGGCATGGCGATGTCGGAGCCGATGGCCGGGAGCCGGTCGCAGCCCTGCTCCAGCGAGGTGCGGAGCAGGTCGAGGAAGGCCGGCGCCGGCGGTTCGAACATCCCGTTGATGGCCACGAGCCCGGCGACGCCCGGGTTCCGGGCCGTCACCCATGCGGCCAGCGTGCCGCCCATCGACAGCCCGACGACCACCATCGAGGCGGTCCGGCCGGCGAGCTCCAGGTAGGACTCTTCGACGGCGGCTGACCAGTCCGTGAAGCTGGTTGTCAGCATGTCCTCCAACGAGGTGCCGTGCCCGGGCAGTCGCGGCAGCTCGACGGCGAAGCCGGCGGCCGCCAGCGCCTCGGCCACACCCCGCATCGACGAGGGATTGCCGGTGAACCCGTGGAGGACGAGGGCGCCGTGCGGGCCGCCGGGAGCGGAGTAGGGCTCCGCGGGAAAGCGCTCAGACATAGCGGTCCTCCGGCCCGCCGGGGAGGGTCCACCAAACGCTTGGGGCGGGGGCCCACTCCGGGTCGGGCACGATGCAATCGACGGGGCAGGCGGGCAGACACTTGTCGCACCCGCTGCACAGCTCGGGGATGATCACGACGTCCACGCCGTAGTTGAAGATCGCCCCGAACTGGGGCGGGCAGGCGCGCAGGCACGCGTCGCAGTTGATGCAGATCGACATGTCGATCTGCAGTGGATCGGGCTTCCACTTCGGGTTGCGCTGACGCGAGGCGAGCCGCTCGGCCCGCCCGGTGGCGATGCTCAGCCTCGTCCCCGGCGCCAGACGGCCCGGCGTACCTCGCCCTCGGCACCCTCGGCGGCGGCCGAGAGGATGGCGATGGCCTCGCCGATGATCTCGGCCTGGGTCAGCACCACGTCCTCCATCTCGGAGATCTTCCGCTCCAGCTCGGTGAGCCGCTGCTTGTCGTCACGGAAGTCCTGCGTGATGAGCAGCGCCGCCCCGAGCCCGATCAGGACGGCGCCACCGACGCCCCCGCTGATCAGATAGGGCATCTGGAGGAAGACCTCGGGGAGGTCACGCACCTGATACCACGCGACGAGGATGGCCAGGCCGCCGGCAGCCATGAGAATCCAGGCCAACACCGCCCGCCAGCGACGGAAGAGTGTTTCCTGGACGAGCGCCTGGAGCTGTGCTTGCTGCTCCCGCCGGTCGGCAGCGGCACTCGAAATTGGTTCCAAAAAAGCTCCTAGCCCAAGCGACGGAT
>JAICGL010000554.1 GCA_025923175.1 Acidimicrobiia bacterium | reverse complement strand
GGTCAACACCGTCGTCCCCAAGGAACAGCTGATGGACGAGGCCCGTGCCTGGGCCACCGAGATCCTGGCCAAGAGCCCCACCGCCCTCAAGCTGGCCAAGGCCAGCTTCAACGCCGAGACCGAGCACATCCGGGGGATCGGTTCGCTGGCCATGACCGGCCTCGCCCTCTACTACGACACGGAGGAGTCGGCCGAGGGCACGCTGGCCTTCCAGGAAAAGCGCCCGCCCGACTTCGGCCGATTCCGCAAGTGACCGCGCAGGCGGACGGGCGGCCGGTCGCCCTCGTCACCGGCAGCTCCCGCGGCATCGGGCGGGCCAGTGCACTCCTCTTCGCCGAGCGGGGCCACGACGTGGTGGTCCACTACCGCCGGGAGGGGGACGCCGCCGAATCGACCGCCAAGGAGGTCCGCGCCGCAGGCGCCGACGCGCTGGTGGTTCAGGGCGATCTCTCCGAAACCGATGTCCCCGGCCGGATCCTGACCGAGACGGCCGAGCGCTTCGGGCGCCTCGACGTGCTCGTGGCCAACGCCGCCGCCACCGCCTTCAAGCCGCTGCTCGACGTCGGCACGAAGCACCTCGACCTCACGATGCGGACGGTGGTGCAGTCCTTCCTGCTCCTCGCCCAGGGTGCCGTGCCGCTGATGGCCGGTCGGCCCGGTGCGATCGTCGCCGTCTCCGGCTTCGACTCCATCCGGGTGGTGGCCAACCATGGCCTGCTGGGGGCGGCCAAGGCGGCGCTGGAACAGCTCGTCCGATACCTCGCCGTGGAACTCGCTCCACGCGACATTGCCGTCAACAGCGTGCTTCCGGGGATGGTCTCCACCGACTCGGCCCGCCTCTGGGCCGACACGAGTCACCCCGGCGGCTGGGAAGCGTTCAGCGCCGAACGGCAACCGGACACGATCATCTCCCCCGAGCAGATTGCCGAGGTCATCGCCTTCCTCTGCACCCCCGCCGGCCGCTGTATCCGCGGCCACAACCTGATCGTCGACGCGGGCATCACCCTCCCGTTCGCATAGAGAGAGAAGTGCTGACATGACCCTGGCCCTGCGCATCTTCACCGAGCCCCAGCAGGGTGCCTCGTACGACCAGCAGCTGGCCGTGGCACTGGAGGCGGAGCGCCTGGGCTTCGATGCCTTCTTCCGCTCCGACCACTACCTGCGGATGGGCGGCGACCCGGGTGGGCCAGAGGCGATGCCCGGCCCAACCGACTCATGGGTCACGCTGGCCGGCCTCGCCCGGGAGACGAGCCGCATCCGCCTCGGGACGCTCGTGAACTCGGCCACGTTCCGCCTGCCCGGGCCCATGGCCATCTCGGTGGCGCAGGTCGACGCCATGAGCGGCGGGCGCGTCGAGCTCGGGCTCGGGTCGGGCTGGTTCGAGGGGGAGCACACCGCCTACGGCATCCCCTTCCCCCCGCTCGGCGAACGGTTCGACCGCCTTGCGGAGCAGCTGGCCGTCGTCACCGGCCTCTGGACGACTCCAACAGGCGAGCGGTTCTCCTATGCCGGCGACTACTACCAGCTCAAGGACTCGCCGGCCCTCCCGAAGCCCGTCCAGCAGCCCCACCCACCGGTCATCGTCGGCGGCGCCGGCCGTTACCGCACTCCCGGGCTGGCCGCGCGCTATGCCGGTGAGTTCAACCTGCCCTTCCAGCCGCACGACGATTTCGCCGTCGCCTGCGAAAGGGTCCAGGCCGCTTGCAAGACCATCGACCGAGACCCGGCCACGATGATCTTCTCCGCTGCCCAGGTGCTCTGTTGCGGCCGGGACGAGGCGGAGTACCGCCGTCGCGCGTCGGCGATCGGCCGCGACCCCGACGAACTCCGCAAGACCGGCTTCTGCGGAACTCCCGGCGAGGTGGCGAAGGTACTCAGCCGCTATGCCGCCGATGGCGCGACCCGCCTGTATCTCCAGGTCCTCGACTTGGGCGACCTCGACCATCTCCGCCTGGTCGCCGACGAGGTCGTCCCCGCGCTCGGCTGACCCTCGTTCTCAGCCCCGGCTCGACACGCGTTCGGCCAGGTCGGCGGGAGCGCCGAACTCGAGGAGGCGACCGCCGAAGGCGATCGACCACAGGGCGAACCAGGCCCAGCCGACGGCGAGGCCCGCCAGGACGTCGGTCAGCCAGTGGACGCCGAGGAGGACCCGTGTGCCGGCCACGATGACCGCCACGGCCACCGCCACGCCGGCGATCACCGCCCGGGCGGACCGGCTCCGGCGGCGGCCGGCGAGCAGCGCCACCACCGCGAAGGTGGCCGCCGCAGCGGAGGCGTGACCGGAAGGGAAGGAGCTTCCGGCGAAGCCGGTGAGCTGGGAGATGTCCGGCCGGGCCCGCTCCACGATTTCCTTGATGCCGTTGGTGAGGGCGAACTGGCCGAGCACCGTGGCCGCCAGCAGCACCGGCACGGCCCGGTCCGGAAGACGCCGGTACTCGACGAAACCGGCGACGACGGCCACGAAGATGACGCCCGCCGTGCCGCCGAGCAGGCTCAGGCGGCGCAGGACGTCGGTCGATCCGACCGTGGCGTGGGTGGCGCCCCACCGGGCGGAGGCGAGGTCGAAACGGGCGACCCCCGTCTCGGTACGCACCATGAGGAGCAGGATTCCGGCCACAGCCAAGAGGGCAACGAACGTTGCCACGGCCAGGGTCAGGGCGAGCCCGGTTGCGACCTCGGGATCCAGCCTGGACCGCCACAAGGCGCGCAAGCGGGCGCGCCGCCCAGTGGGCGCTTCGAGTACCGGTGACCCCGGACCGATGCTCGGCGCCGCCGGGTCATGGTTGGGCCACCGCCGGGTGGCGGCCCCCGCGAGGAGGCCGGACAGTGCTCCGACGGCGACGACGACGAGGACGACGATCACGTGCCATTGCTACCCGCCTGCGCCGCCTCCACCTCCTGCCAATTGGGGGTGAAAGGGACGAGTCTGCCCCGGCCAGGCTTTGGAAGGTCACTGGACGGTAACCCTTCGGCTATGTACCAGGCCGTTACACCCCGCGCCACCGTCGGACCGATCGGGCCCCGCCCGGCGTCCGCCGAGGCTGCGCGAACCGAGGCTCCGCAGCGCCGGGCCGCCGCGGCCACCATCGTCATCGGCGCCCTGGCATCCCTGGCGACCCTGGTGCTGGTC
>JAICGL010000553.1 GCA_025923175.1 Acidimicrobiia bacterium | reverse complement strand
TCGCTGACCGGCTCAACGCCGCCGCTGCCGATTGGATCGGCACCAATGAGAACGTGCAAGAACCGTGGGTCTTCGTGATCGGCGCCGACGGCAAGGTCGCCGCCCGGTTCGACAACATCGCCAGCCGGGGCGAGATCGAGCCGCTGCTCCAGAAGCTGCCCCCGATGAAGGGCTAGGAGCCGAGGAGCCGGTCGACGACCGTCCGGAGCTGCCGCTCTGAGATCTCGCCGTCCTTGCGCTCGACGAGATTTCCGTCCCGGTCGATGAAGAACGTGGTCGGCATCACCCGCACGGCGTAGTCGACCGCCAGATCGCTCTGGGAGTCGAATGCCGCCGGATAGCTCGCTCCGGTGCGCTCGAGCACGCCCTTGGCCGCGTCCCGCGAGTCGTTGAAGGTAATGCCCACGAAGTGGACCTTGCCCTTGTAGCGCTCCGCCGACGCCTGGAGGGCCGGCATCTCCCGGACGCACGGCCCGCACCAGGAGGCGAAGAAGTTGAGGACGACGGGCCTGCCGCGCAGGGCCTCCAGGGACACCGGCGGCCGCCCGACGCGTACGTCGTCGAGCATGAACGTCTTGGCCTCGCCGGTGAGCTTGATGGTGCCGGGCACCTTGCCGAGGCTGTCGTCGGTGGTGAGGGCCACGCCCACCGCCGCTCCCACGAGGACGACCCCTGCCAGGATCCACCAGCCCCACCGGCGCCGGCGGACGACCGGCGGCTCAGGCTCGAGCAGGTCGGGGATCTCGGGTCGGCGGGGCAACGTTCGCATCTCGCCCCCAGCGTAAAGGGACGAGCTGAGAGGATGGCGGCACGCGCCCTAGGCGGCGCCTCCGGCGCCGTCGAGCGTCCGGCGGAGCGCCTCGACCGTGAGCTCGCCGGTCTGGTCGCTGGAGCAGTGGCGGCAGGGGTCGGCGTGGATCCAGGAGCGCAGAACGCGGGTGTCGTCGGGGTTCAGACCAACCGAGAAAGCCCCGGAGGAGGCGTCGAGCTCGAGGCGGTAGTACGGGGTCCACTCGTTCTCGGCGGAAGGCATGTCGAGCCGGGTGCCCCGGGGGACCCGGCGGAAGCGGCCCCGCTCCGGTTCGAAGACCCACAGGCTGTGGCACGACTCGAGGACGCGGACCGGGACTCCGTTGACGTGTACGTCCTCGACTCTCGGGGGACGCTCCGCCGTCCGGGCGGCGATGTCGTTCTCGTGGAGCACCACAGGGCCTCTCTCTTTCGAGTTTGGGTCTGCAACCCACCGGTGGGGGGCCGAGGCGGCTGACAGCAGCGGCGACGTGTGGTGCAAGAAGCACGAAAATCCGTGCCCGGTCGGCCCGAGGCTTCTGGTTCAGACCCTGCCCCGTCGCCGTTTCCGCAGCCATCATCGCTGGTCAACGCGACGTTTGGGGCGCGCCCAAGTTGCGGTTAGATGACGATTCGGGGCTGGACGGTTCCGATCAGATGCCGGGTAGGGACATTAGTCCCGATCCGTCCGAAAGGCACCTTACGACACCGTAGAGCGCGATCGTTGCGGCAGAATTCCCGCATCGGGTGGCCGCCTCAGCGGGGGGCGTATTCCGGGTAGGCGCCCCGGCCGAGCGGCGTCGACTGGTTACTGCCGTCGCCCGCCGGGACTTCCAGGCGACGCCCGTTCACAGCGAACTGCACACCTGTCACAGACCCGGTCTCCACGGCGGTGAAGACAACCTGGGCGTAAGCCCTGATCTGGTCGGTGACATCGCCGAAGGCGAACACTTTCGAGACGTCGACGGTGATGATCTTGTTCTCGATCTGGACGCCCAGGACCGTCGTGTCGGGGCTGATGGCAGTACGGAAGCCGGCCACTCCTTCGGCGGTCGTCGGCGGCGTGAAGAGCTTCTGGAGGACCTTCTCAACGGTGACCGGGGAGCGGACCAGTCGCTTGACCGGTACGAGCCGCTGTTCGGGTGGCGGTCCGATAAGGAAGACCGTGACCTCTTCCGACTCGGCCGTGGGCACGGTCGTCGTCGTGGTCGACGACGTCTCGCTCCGCAGGCCCTCGGGGATGCTGGCGGCGCGGATCGCTTTCGGCCCGGAGTCCACTGGCGACGAGCACGCAGCCACCATAAGCACCGTTGCCACCGAAATCATCATTAGCCGCACACGTGACATCTGTCTCATTCCGCCGGCCCCCTGAGGGGGATCTCGACCACGAAGCGGGCGCCCGCGCCGACGGGGTTGTCCTCCACCCAGACCCGTCCGCCGTGGAGGCGGACGTGCTCGGTGACCAGCGACAGGCCGAGGCCCGAGCCCTGCCCGCCACCCCGGCGCTGCCCGGCGGCCGAACCCCGGAAGAACCGCTCGAAGATCGCCTCCCGCTCCTCGGCGGCGACGCCGGGCCCCTCGTCGTCGACGGCCACCCGGGCCACGTAGTGGCCGGCGTCGACGATCACCCGGGTTGCGCCGCCGCCGTAGCGGGCGGCGTTCTCGACCAGGTTCTTGATGATCTGCTCCATCCGCCGCTTGTCGGCATGGACGGCCAGGCCATCGGAGATGGCCCCAGGGCCAAGCTCCACCGGCGGGCCGCCGGCCGAGGCCACCGCCCGGGTGACCAGTTCGGTCAGGCGGACTTCCTCCAGGTGCAGGTCGGCCACCCCGGCGTCGTAGCGGGAGATCTCCAGCAGGTCCTCCACGAGGCGCTGGAACCGCTCGACGTCCGCCGTCAACAGGTCCAGCGCCGCCCGGGAACGCTCGGGCAGCTCGTCCCGCCGCCCAGCCAGCACCCCCACCGTGGTGGCCAGGGTGGTGAGCGGGGAGCGCAGCTCGTGGCTGACGTCGGAGGCGAAGCGGGCGTCACGCTCGATCCGGGCCTGGAGGGCGTCGGCCATGGCGTTGAACGAGGAGGTGAGCGGGTCCAGGTCGGCGTCGTCGATGTCCGGCAGGCGGGTCTCGAGCCGGCCGCCGGCCACCGCCGCCGCCGCCTCGGCCACGGGGCGGACGGCGCGGCGGGCGGCGAACACGCCGAGGAGCACGCCGAGCAGCGTCGTGATCACGCTCGCGAGGAACAGCGACAGGGCGACGTTCGACAGCGTGCGGTTGTCCTCGGCGAGGTCGACGTACTCGAAGTAGGCGCCGACGTCGCGCAGCGGGATCCCGAACACCATCAC
>JAICGL010000552.1 GCA_025923175.1 Acidimicrobiia bacterium | reverse complement strand
GGCCAGGCTGCGGACCCGGGGGCGCTCCGGATCGGCGGAGTCCCCGAAGTAGGCCTGCGGCGCCTCGCCGCCCCGCAGGGCCCGCACGGTGGCCACCATGCCCCCGTGCTCCTGGAGGTAGTCGTCGGAGTCGAAGATGTCGTGCTCCCGGTTGTCCTGGTTCTTCACTGCGACGTCGATGAGGGCGAAGCGCCGCTGCATGGCTTCCGGAGCGGGGATGCCGTAGCCGGCCCTTCCGTAGGCGTATCCACTCCAGGCGAGGTACACGGTGGCGAGGTCGTCGTCGCTCTCCCAGTCCTTGGAGTCGAGGAGGGCGAGGATGCCGGAGCCGTAGGCGCCGGGCTTCGCGCCGAAGATGCGGTGGTCGTCGCCATGGGCCCGGACGTAGTTGCGCTCGGGTGACTCGTCGAGGTTCCTGATGAGTTCGGTTGCCTCGTCGACGAGATGGACGAGGTGCGGGAATGCGTCGCGGAAGAAGCCGCTGATCCGCAACGTGACATCGACCCTGGGCCGGCCGAGCTCCTCCAGCGGGACGGGCTCGACGCCGACCACACGGCCCGACTCCTCCTCCCACACCGGCCGGGCGCCGATGAGGGCGAGCGCTTCGGCGATGTCGTCGCCGTGGGTCCGCATGGCGGCCGTGCCCCAGACGACGAGCCCGACCGACGCCGGCCACTCGCCGGTCTCGTCACGGTGGCGGTGGCAGACGCCGTCGGCGAGTGCCCGCCCGACGTCCCACGCCGCCCGGGTCGGCAGCGTCTTCGGATCAACCGAGTAGAAGTTCCGCCCGGTCGGCAGCACGTGCGCCATGCCCCGAGTCGGCGCGCCCGACGGGCCGGCCGGCACATACCGCCCGTCCAGCGCCCTGAGCGTGTTGGCGATCTCGTCGGTCGTCTGCAGCAGCCGGGGCACGAGCACCCGCCCGGCGAAGCGCAACGCCTCCGCAAGTGGCGTTCCTTTTCCGCCATAGGCCGGAGAAGGAACGTCGGTTGCGTCGCGGCCGGCCGCCCCCTCGATCTGGCGTTCCTCTTCCGCCGCATTCCGGTAAAGGAACGCCGGTTCGGCTTCGGCTGCCGGCTCGGCGGTGCGTTCTGGCGTTCCTGACCGGGCCATAGCCGCGGTGAGGAACGCCGGTTCGGCGGGCCATCCGGCGTTGCGGGTGGCGCGGAGCAGTCGCTTCGTGTCGGCGTCGATGGCGTCGAGGGCGTCGGAAGCAGTCACCCACCGCTCCTCTCCTTCACCCGCTCGTTCGGCCGGGTCGAGGTGGCGGCCAGGTTCGACCAGCAGGCGGTGGAGGTCGAGGCCCAGTTCCTCCGCGACGGCCGTGCGCAGTGACGGCACCGAACCCTGGGGGAGGCGGAGCAGGGCGGCGAGGAGGTCGATCTCCGCATCGCCTTCCGGGGGGCGGCCGAGGATGTGAAGGCCGCCGCGGATCTGGGCGTCTTTCAACTCGCAGAGATAGCCGTCGAGGTGGAGGAGGAAGTCGTCGAAGTCGTCGTCGCCCGGTGCCTGGCCGGTGCTGCCCTTGGCGGCTCCCGCCGCCGTTGTCAGGGGGACACCCCCTGGCCCCCGGCCGAGGTCGTGGTCGAGGGCGGCGCGCTCGCACAGCTCCCAGATCTGGGCCCGCAGGCCGGGCAGCTTCGCCGGGTCGAGCGTCGACACCTGGTAGTACTCGTCGAGGAGGCGCTCGAGGCGGGCGAGATCGTCGTAGACCTCGGCCCGGGTCATCGGCGGCACGAGGTGGTCGATGATGACCGCATGGGCGCGGCGCTTGGCCTGCGTGCCCTCGCCGGGATCGTTGACCACGAAGGGGTAGACCAGCGGCAGGTCGCCCAGCGCGGCATCGGGCCCGCAGGCGGCGGAGAGGCCGACGCCCTTGCCGGGCAGCCATTCCAGGTTGCCGTGCTTGCCGACGTGGACGACGGCGTCGGCGCCCCACGACCGTTCCAGCCACCGGTAGCAAGCCAGGTAGTGGTGGGTCGGCGGCAGGTCGGGGGAGTGGTAGACGGCGATCGGGTTGGCTCCGAAGCCCCGGGGCGGCTGCACCATCACGATCACGTTGCCGAGTTCGAGGCCGGCCAGCCGGATGGCGCTGTCGTGGAGGTAGATCGCGCCGGGAGGTTCACCCCAATGCTCAACCACGTTGTCCCGCAACGGTTTCGGAAGCTCGGCGAACCAGGCGGCATAGTCGGCGGCGGGCACTGCGCCGACGGCCCGTTCGAGCTGGGTGGTGGTCAGCGTCTCCTGCTCGTAGGAGAAGCGGTCGATGAGTTCGCCCAGCATGGTGTCGCCGTCGGTCGGGATCTCGTCGATCCGGTAGCCGGCGGCTTGCAGGGCTTGCAGCAGGGCGATGACCGAGGCCGGGGTGTCGAGCCCGACGGCGTTGCCGATCCGGCCCCGCTTCGTCGGGTACGCCGAGAGAACGATTGCGATCCGCTTGTCCTGGTTGGGTTTGTGGCGCAGGGCGGCCAGCCGCACGGCGGTGCCTGCCACCCGGGCGACCCGGTCGGGCACGGTGCGGTAGGCGACGACGGGCACTCCGAGATCGTCGCCGTCGTCGACGATCTCCTTGAACGACAAGGGGACCGACACGATGCGGCCGTCGAACTCGGGCAGGGCGACCGACCAGGCCGTGTCGAGAGGGGAGAGGCCGACCTCGTGGTCCTCCCAGGCCGCCCGGGTGGTGGTGGCGGCCACCGCCTGCACGACGGGCACGTCGAGGCGGACGAGCACCGGCACGTCCCACGAGTCGGCTTCCGGGCCGGCCTGGCCCATCGCCAGGACGGTGGTGACGATGGCGTCGACCCGCCCTTCGAGATGACGGGTGATGACGGGTACCTTGCCCCGCTCGTCGGGCCGGAGCGAGTAGCACCAGCACGCCAGCGGGTTGGCGCCCCGTTCCCGGATGGTGGCGCAGAGATCGTCGACGAAGGTGGTGTTCCCGGCGAGGAGGTGGGCGCGGTAGAAGACGACGCCGACCGTCGGCTGGGCCGGGTCGAAGGTGATGCGGTGCAGCGCGTCGGGGTCCGGCCCGAGGTAGACGCCTTCGTCGGGCACCGGGCGCGGCGGGTCGTAGCCGTACGGCGGCGCAGTGCCGAGAACTTCGTCGGCGACGAACCGCAGCAGGTTGGCGGTGTTGGCCG
>JAICGL010000551.1 GCA_025923175.1 Acidimicrobiia bacterium | reverse complement strand
GCCAACACGATGAGACCGAGGGCCAGGAGCAGCGGGACGGGGCCCGCGTCCCGGTAGCCGGAGATGAGCACACCCAGCGTGTCGATCACCGTGCGGACGCCGCGTCCGCTGCTCCCCCACGGCGCACCGGTGTGGGCGGCCTGGTACAGCAGAACCGGCACCCAGGGGAGGAAGATCAGCGATCCGGCCACCATCGAGACCAGGGCTCGTCGGGCGCCAGCCCGTTCTTCGCCCCGCCAGGCGTGCCAGGCCAGCACAAGCCCCACCGCCGCGACCGTGTAGAGGGCGTAGTAGTGGGTCAGCAGCAGCGCCCCGGTCACGAGCGCCACCGCGACGCAGAGACCACGCGACGGCCGCTCGAGCAGGTTGGCGATGGCGAGGCCGCCGGCCAGCACCAGGAGCATCGCCATCGAGTACATGCGGGCCTCGGTGGCGTACTGGACGGCGAAGGGCGACAGCGCCATCAGCACGAGGAACGACGTGGCGACGGTGCGGCCGCCCACGCGTTCGCCGACCCGCCAGGCCAAGGGGAGGCAGGCCACGGAACAGACGCCCGACAGGGCTCGCACGGCGATCGTGCCGTCGCCGAAGATCTGCATCCAGAAGTGGAGGACGGCGTAGTAGAGCGGCGGCGAGCCGTCGCGGCGAAGCGCCTCGGTCAGCTGCGAGAGCGGAACCGAGGCGATGTTGACTGTCAGCGCCTCGTCGAGCCAGAGGTGGGAAGCGGCGACGAAACGGGCCACGACCCCGGCGGCCACGACGACGCCGATGGCCACGTGGGCCCAGGGAATGGACCGCCGACTGCGTTCCTTTTCAGCCCCTGCGGCGACGGCGGGGACGTCGGTGCCGACGTCGGCCGTTGTCGACGGAGTGGCGGGAATGGCCCGAAACGTCATGGTGCTCGCCGCGCCCCCGCGACCGGGCCCCGCTGCAGCGCAACTGGCATCCCCGCCCCCTCCTGGACTGGCAAAGCCTGGCGGGAATCGTAGGCAAACGCAAAGCCAACGAGAGGGATCAGGTGCCGCGCTGGGTGAGATTCGTCGGCTTGCAGGGTCACGTCGGAAACACAGTCCTCATCGGTAACACGAGAGTCGTCCGGTCCGGTACAGGGCGACGGCGGCTGCACCGACAAGCGGGGCGTCACTGCCCAGACCGGCCGGCCGGATCAGGGCGCCGCGGGAGAAGTCGAGGCGGGACAGCGCATCGATTTCCGCCTGGGCGGCGGCGAAGAACGGCTTCCCGAAGCCGAGGGCCACGGAGCCCGCCACCACCGCCAGCCGGAGATCCAGCAGATTGGCCACCGACGCCACGGCCCGGCCGACCAGCGTGCCCGTGCGCTCGACGAGCTCGGGCGTAGCCTCGGCCGGCGGGCGGCCGGTGATCGCCGCGATGGCCCGGCCCGACGCCTCGCCCTCCAGGCAGCCCCGTCCCCCGCAGAAGCAGGGGCGACCACCGGGCCTGACGACGACGTGGCCGATGTGCCCGGCGTTGCCCGCCATCCCGTCGAGCAGGCGCCCGTCGAGCACGATCCCGCCTCCCACCCCCGTCGATACGACCATCCCCACGTAGGCGTTTACCCCGGCGGCGGCTCCGACCCACCCTTCGGCCAGGGCGACGGCCTTGGCGTCGTTGTCGACGAAGACCGGCAGCCCGGTCGCCTCGGCCATCCGCCGCCGGAGCGGGAACTCCCGCCAGGCGGGGATGTGCACCGGGGTCAGCTCCTCGCCGCCGGCGCTCATCGGCCCGCCCGACCCGATGCCGCACATCTCGGCGGCCGCCCGGTCCGGCCCGAGCTGGTCGAGCAGGCCGACCAGCGCGCCGAAGACGACCTCGGCGTCGTCGGAGCGGGGCGTAGGGACGGTCGCCGTGGTGAGCAGCCGCCCGTCGGCCTGGTTGACGAGACCGGCGGCGAGCTTCGTACCGCCGATGTCGACGGCCAGCACAGTGGCGCGACCAGGCACCTGTTTAGAGTAGGAGTGAAGGGAGGGGGAGTCGGTGCGGTCGAGGGCGGTGCGGGACAGCCGCGTGGCTGCCGAGCGGTTCGTGTCGTGGGTGCGCGTGGCCATCGCCACGTCGATGGCCGTCGTGGTGGCGTTCCAGGACCGCGACGACGTGCCCTATCCCCGGGCGGCCTGGATCGTGCTGGCGGCGGCGATCCTGTACGCATGGCTGGCCTTTATCAAAACGACCCGCGACGCCCGGCGGGGCGAGACCAACCTGTGGACGGCCTGGGCGCTGACAGCGCTCAGCGGGATTTTCGTCGCTGCCGCCGCGGCGCTCACCGGAGCCGGCCACAGCCCGATCATCCCCGTCGCCATCACCGTCGTGATCTCGACGGCCATCCGCTTCGACCTTGCCCGGTCGCTCGCCATGGCAGCGGCGATGGCCGCATCGCTGGCGGCGGCGATCCTGTGGGTCCCCGAACCGGCGCTTCCCTGGAGCGAGCGGATCCGGGACGCCGCCTGGTGGTCGTGGCTGATGATCGCCGTGGCGCTGCTCGTCGGTGTGCTGTCCCGGGCCGCCGACCTGGCCCGCCAGGCCCGGGCCCGCGCCGAGGCGGAGGCCGAGGCCGAGCACCGCCGGCTCGACGAGGAGCACCGGCTCCGGCTGCACCTGGAGGGGGTCGACCAGGCCCGGCGGGACTTCCTGCACGCCCTGGCCCACGACTTCCGCACCCCGATCTCCTCCATCGGCGCGCTGTCCACCGCCCTGGCCCGCCGGTCGGACGACCTCGAGCCTGCGGAGCGCGCCGAGGTGGCGGGACTCATCGAACGGCACGCACGGCACCTGTCGGCCATGCTCGGGGAGGTCCGCGAGGTGGCCGTGCGGGAGACGCTCGAGGTCGACCGGCGCGTCGACCTGACCGACGTCTACGTCCCCGACCTGGTCCGATCGGCCGGGGCCGCCGCCGGCCTCGAGAGCGACCGGGTCATCTCCGACATCGACGGCGACCTCATCCTCCTCCGCACCGACGGCGAGAAGACGATGCGTATCCTCACGAACCTGCTGGATAACGCCAACAAGCACTCGCCGCCCGACGCGGCGGTCGAGGTGACCCTGGCCCGGCGTGAAGGGGCGATCGAACTGTCGGTCCTCGACCGCGGCCCGGGGATGCCGGCCGACTTCGCCCCGCGGGCCTTCGAGAAGTCGGCGTCCTACGG
>JAICGL010000550.1 GCA_025923175.1 Acidimicrobiia bacterium | reverse complement strand
GCATCCGCCAGGGGGTGGCGGCGGGAAAGCTCGACGTCGCGGTAGGTCCCGATCACCAGCAGGCGGCTGTCGGCCAGGCGCCGGGAAAGGTGCTGCAGCAGGCGCACAGAGGGCACGTCGGCCCAGTGAAGGTCGTCCAGCAGCACCACGATCGGCACGGAGCGGGAGGCGCTGACGAGGAAGGAACACACGCTCTCGAAGAGCCGGTAGCGCTCCTCCTCGCCGGCCGGGCGTGACGTTTCCGGTAGCCCGGGCACGATGTCGCGTACCTCGGACACCAGTTTGGCTACTTCGGACGCAGCCTCGCCGAGCTCCTCTCGGACGGTGTCCGCCGGGCGGCCGGCGACATAGGCACGGATGGCCTCGATGAAGGGTGTGTAGGGGACGGACGACTCCGCTTCATACGAGTGACCGGCCAGCACCTGGGCGCTGCCGAGGCGGGCATAGGCACAGGCCTCCTCGGCCAGCCGCGTTTTGCCGATTCCGGGTTCGCCGCTGACCAGAACGAGGCTGCCACGTCCGGCGAGGGCACCTTCGACGGCGCGCTTAAGGTCGCGCAGCTCATCAACCCGACCGACGAAACGGCCGACCGGGTTCAGACGAGCTGAATGTCGCCTCTCCATTGGCGCCGGCGTCTCCGGCGCCTGATCGCTTCCTGGCGATGCTGCGCTGCTGAGCGCCTCGGCAAGGCGGCGGCGGACCTCGGCTGCGCCCTGCGGACGCTCCTCCGGGGTCTTGGCCAGCAGGTCGAGGACGACCGTACCGACTTCCTTGGGGACGGCCGGGTTGTGCCACCACGGCGCCACCGGCGGTGTGTTGATCTGCTGGGAAATCACCGACACCGCGTCGGGGCCGACGAACGGCGGCCGCCCCGTGAGCAGTTCGTAGAGCAGCGCGCCGAGCGCGTAGAGATCGGCCCGGACGTCCACTTCCTGGCCGAGGGCCTGCTCGGGGGCCATGTAGGCCACCGTCCCGACCATCATCCCTTCCTTCGTCAGACGCGACCGGTCGGTGGAGGCGGCGCCCGCGGCCAGGCCGAAGTCTCCGAGCAGGGCGTCTCCGTCCTCGCCCAACCAGATGTTGGCCGGTTTGATGTCGCGGTGAACGATGCCCTGTCTGTGAGCGTGCTCGAGCGCCCGGCAGATCTCGTCGGCGATCCGGACCGCTTCATCCAGCTGAAGGCGGTGCTCCGTCGCACCCTCGAGAAGCTCGTCGACCGAGCCCCCGGGCATGTACTGGCTGACGATGAACGGCCGCCCGTCTTCCTCGCCGATGTCGTACACCGTGACGATGTGGGGATGGTTGCCCAGGCGGCCCATGGCCTGTGCCTCCCGGCGCACCCGTTCCAGTCCGGCGGCGTCGAGATCCTCGGTCTTGATCGTGGCCACAGCCACGTCCCGGTCGAGAGCCCGGTCATAGGCCTGGTAGACACGCTTCAGACCCCCTTCGCCGAGCAAGCGGCGCACCTCGTAGCGACCCGCTGCGAACGAGACCGGCGTCGGTCTGCTGACGGTCACCGGGGTGGATGGCGGCCCACCCGCCGAAACCAGCGACGACCCGCACTGCTCGCAGAACCGAGCCGACGTATTCGTGACCGCGGCGCCACAGCCGGGGCAGGCCGTGCCCAAGGCATGACCGCAGCTGGCGCAGAACCGGGCACCGGCTCCCACCGCACTGCCGCACGCCGGACATCCCGCCATTTGCCCCTCCCCCGCCGCCCATGGAAAGTCTCGTCCACGCGGCCAGCGGACGCCATTGTTCAGCCCGAGGCGGTGTTCAGGACCACCCCGGGATGGGCGTGAGGCGGCGGAGAAGCTCGTCGATATCGGCGTCGTCGTGGTAGAGGCCGAACCCGATGCGGAGGCGGTCGTCGCGATAGTCGGTGATGACTCCCACGTCGTGGAGGGCGGCGTGGACGGTGGCGGCGTCGGGGAGGCGGAACGTCAGGAAGTTGCCGCGCTCCCCCGTTGCCTCGTCCACCGGCGGAAGCAACTCCGGGTGCGGAGCGGCGGCCAAGAAACGGTCCTGAAGGTGGCGGACGTGGGTGTGGATGTCCGCGACGGTGATACCCACGTCGTCGAGCCAGCGCTGCACGGCGTTGAGGCGGTAGAGGCCGGTCGGGTCGAGAGTGGCGCCGAGGAGGCGGGCGCCGCCGGGGGCATAGGCGACGTTGCCGGAGGAGCCGGTGGACAGCTGGGCGAAGCCGGCGAACCAGCCGGTGTCGCGAGGGCGTTCGGCGTAGCCGGGTGGGCAGTGGGCGAAGCAGGCTCCTTCGCCGGCCATGGCGTACTTGTAGCCGCCGGCCATGTAGAAGGCCCGGGTCTCGATGCCCGAAAGGTCGGTCGGCAGCGCCATGAAGCCGTGGTAGCCGTCGATCACGACGAGTGGCTCGGGGTCGGGTACGGCGGCCACCAGCGCGACGAGGTCGGGCACCACGTAACCCGAGTTGAAGAACACATGCGACAGGTAGACGAGGTCGTGCCCGCCTCGGGAGGCGGCAGCGGCGAAGCGCTCCGGGAACGTGGCGAACGGCTCGGCGGCGATGCGCTCCACCGCGGCAAGCCCGTCCTCCTCCAGACGGGCAGCCTGGCGGGCGAAGCTGTGGAACTCGGCGTCCGTGGTGAGGATGCGCAGCGGTGGCGTGAGGCATGACAGGAGTCGCATCAGGAGGGCGTGGGTGCTGGGGGCGAAGGCGATGGCCTCGGGGTCGGACAGGCCGAGCCGGCCGGTGATGTGTGTGGCCGCCTCGGGGAGCAGCACGCCGAAGATCTCGTCCCACTTGTCGTCGATGAGGCGGGCCGCGTCGAGCCAGGCCTGTTGCTGCGCTTCGAAGGTCACGTCGGGCCAGGGGTGGTGGCTGTGGGCGGCGACGTGGAGCCGGCCCGGCACCGCGCCGAGGAACCGGCTGAAGTGAGCGCTGTGGCTGCTCACCCTTGCCCGTAGCGGAAGCCCATCTGCTCGGCCACTTCGGGCGGCAGGGGCGGAAGAGCCGACCGTGGGATGAAGAAGGTCGGCAAATCGAACAGGTCGTTGAAGACGCGGTGGCGGCGGGCGGCGGCGGCCAGGTATTCGGGCCCCGAGGTGCCGCCGGTGCCGATGCGGCCGCCGATCATGCGATGGGCCAGCAGGGCGTGGCGCTGCCGCCAGGCGGTGAAACCCTCG
>JAICGL010000549.1 GCA_025923175.1 Acidimicrobiia bacterium | reverse complement strand
GACGGGCGTTGGGTGAAGGTGACCTCGGCCTTCAACATCGAGCTCTGCGAACGGTTCGGGGTCATGCCGCTCGAGTTCGACGGACAGCACGACGCGCTGCTGCATCCCTACACGGCCGACGGCCGTGATCACATGGAGTACGTCCGCGAGCGGGGCTCCTTCGACGAGCTGCCCCTCGACGAGATCCTGGAAGAGTTCCGGGCGACGTACCCCGGCATGTTCGGAGCGGATCCCGCCGAGGACGCCGCCTTCCGTCCCTCGTAGGAGGGAGGCGTCGGCCCCGAAGTTCGGAAACGATCGGGGCCATGGACAGAGCAGCCGTCCGGATCGGCATCAACGGCTTCGGGCGGATCGGCCGGCAGGTCCTCCGCCAGATCGCCAGGTCCGCCCCGGACATGGACGTCGTCGTCGTCAACTCGGTACGGGCCAAGCCCGAACTGTGCGCCCACCTGTTCAAGTACGACTCCGTCTTCGGCCGGTACCAGGGCACCGTCGACCACGATGACGACCACCTCATCGTCGACGGGCTCCACGTACGGATCACCTCCCAGGCCGACCCCCTGCTCTGCCCATGGCACGCGTTCGACGTCGACGTCGTCATCGAGGCCACCGGACGGTTCACCCATCGGGATCAGGCCTCCGCCCATCTCCGGGCCGGAGCCCGCAAGGTGCTCATCACCGCCCCGGCGCGCTACGACGACCTGACCGTCGTGATGGGTGTCAACGACGACCAGTACGACCCCGACCGGCATCACGTGGTGTCGGCCGCCTCCTGCACGACGAACTGTCTGGCGCCGGTGCTGACGGTGCTCCACGACTCGTTCGGCGTCTCGGGCGGGCTGATGACGACGATCCACGCCTTCACCCGGGACCAGGAGCTCCTCGACGGCACCAACGGCGACCTCCGCCGGGCCCGGGCGGCGACCCTCAACATGACGCCGACGAAAACCGGCGCCGCCAAGGCCATCGACCAGGTGATGCCTCACCTGGCAGGGCGGATCGTCGGTATTGCCGTCCGGGTGCCGATCCCCGACGTGAGCCTGGTTGACCTGTCGGCCACGCTCGACGTGCCGGCCACGGTGCAGGACATCAACGACGCCTTCCGGGAGGCGGCTGCCGGCCGTCTCCGCGGTGTGCTCGACGTGACCGAAGAGCCGCTGGTATCGGGCGATTTCCACGGCGACACGAATTCGGCGGTCATGGATCTCGTCTCCACCCGGCGCGGGCCGGGCACCCAGGCCAAGGTCCTCGCCTGGTACGACAACGAAGCGGGCTACTCGGCCCGGGTCGTCGAGTTGTGCCGCCTGCTGGGGACAGGCCGGCGCTCCGAGCCTCTGCCGGCCGCAGCCGCAGCCGCCCAACCCAACTAGGAGGACTTCATGACGAACCTGCAGGCCACGGCCGCGGCCATGGTCGCCCCCGGCCGGGGGATCCTCGCCGCCGACGAGAGTGTGGCCACGGCCTCCAAGCGGCTCGAAGCGGCGGGAGTCGCCTCCACTCCCGAAAGCCGGCGGGCCTACCGGGAGATGCTCCTGACCACGCCGGGGCTGTCGGAGTCCGTGAGCGGCGTCATCCTCTTCGACGAGACGTTGCGGCAGTCGACCAGCGACGGGACGCCGTTCCCCGACTACCTCCACGACCACGGCATGCTGCCCGGGATCAAGGTCGACACCGGCGCCAAGCCGCTGGCCGGCCACCCGGGCGAGACGGTGACCGAAGGGCTGGACGGGTTGCGGGAACGGGTGGCCGAGTACGTCGGCCTCGGCGCCGCCTTCGCCAAATGGCGGGCAGTGATCTCCATCTCCGTCGGCGACGGGCGCCCGAGCCGCGCCTGCACCGCGGCCAACGCCCACGCCCTCGCCCGCTACGCCGCCCTGTGCCAGGAAGGCGGGCTCGTGCCCATCGTCGAGCCCGAGGTCCTCATCGACGGGGACCACACGATCGAGGTCTGCGAGGCCGTCACCACCGACGTGCTGCGGGAAGTCTTCGCTGCGCTGGCCGAACAGGGCGTCGACCTCGAGGCCATCGTCCTCAAGCCGAGCATGGTGGTGCCCGGAAAGGGCTCGGGGCAGACCGCGCTGGTGACCGAGGTGGCCACCGCAACCCTGCGGTGCCTGCGGGCATCGGTGCCGGCGGCCGTGCCGGGCATCGCGTTCTTGTCGGGCGGTCAGGGCCCCGAGATGGCCACGGCCCATCTCCACGCCATGAATCGGCTGGGGCCGCAGCCCTGGGAGCTCACCTTCTCCTACGGGCGGGCGCTGCAGGACCCGGCGCTGGCCGCTTGGGCCGGCGACGGCGGGACCGTGGCGGAGAGCGGCCAGGCAGCTCTCCGCCACCGGGCCCGCTGCAACAGCGCGGCGCGCTCCGGCACGTGGACCGTCGCGATGGAGACGCCCGAGGAAGGCGACGTCGGCTAGTCCGCCGCCGCCGCCGGAACTTCGACCAGGACGCGGGTGCCGGAGCCTGGTGTGGAGGTGACCTGGAGACTGGCGCCCACCAGCTCGGCCCGCTCCCGCATGCCGACCAGGCCGTAGGCCGGGTCGCCGCTGCGGTTCCGGCCGGCCTGGGTGGGCTGGAAGCCGGACCCGTCGTCCTCCACCACGAGCTGCACGTAGCCGTGCGTCGACGACAGCCGGAGCGCCACCCGCGAGGCATCGGCGTGCTTCATCACGTTCTGCAGTGCCTCCTGGGCAATGCGGTACAGCGCCACCTCCACATGGGACGGCAGCCGGGCGGCGCCGATCTCCACGTCGACCTCGGGGCCGACCACGGTGTTGGCCAGGCTCTCCAGGCTCGGGCCGAGGCCGAGGTCGTCCAGCACCAGCGGTCGCAGCCGGGCGATGGCCCGCCGCGCTTCGTCGAGGGCGGCGCTGGTGAGGTCCCTGGCCTTGCCCAGCTCATGGGCCATCACCGCCGGGTCAGTCGTGGCGGCCTCGGCGGCCTGCAGGTGGTACCAGAGGCTGATGAGCGGCTGGCTGATGCCGTCGTGGATCTCGCCCGCCACGTGGCGGCGCTCGATCTCCTGCGCCTCGACCGTCCGGGCCGCGAACTGCTCCAGCATCTGCTCCCGATCGGCCAGCTGTTCGAAGAGGCGGGCGTTCTCGATCGTCTGGGCCAGGAGGTTGCCGACCTGGCTGAGCAGGCTGACGTCGTGGCCGCCGTAACG
>JAICGL010000548.1 GCA_025923175.1 Acidimicrobiia bacterium | reverse complement strand
GGCCACCAGGTCCAGGCTCGGCGCCCGCGTCTTGTCGGACAGCGCCTTCACATCGGCCTTCGTCAGCCGGATGCGCCGCGACCCGGTGCCGCGGTTCTGAGCGCCGGTGTTGCGCTCCGGCAGGATGTAGATGGCGTTGGTGCCGAGGTTGCGGATCTGTACCTGCACTTGGTTGGAGATGCCCGTCCCCACCGCCACGAGCAGAATGACGGCGGCCGTTCCGATGAGAATTCCCAGCATGGTGAGCGCCGACCGCATGCGGTTGGCCAAAATGCCCCGCAGGGCAACCCGCATGCTGTCCAGAGTCACGGCACAATCACCTCAGCCGATTCTTCCTCTGCGATCGAGATCTCTTCAGGCTCGAGGGCGGCCAGATCGATGAGGCCCGGCGGATCGCCCTGCACCGGCGCATTGCGGTAGTCGTTGCCGATGCGCCCGTCCTCCAGGATCACCACCCGCTTGGCGTGAGCGGACACATCGTCCTCGTGCGTGATGATGACGACCGTCCGCCCGGCGGCGTTGAGCCGGCCGAAGATCTGCATCACCTCTTCCGTCGAGCGGGAGTCCAGGTTTCCGGTCGGCTCGTCGGCCAGGATGATCGACGGGCCCGTACAGATGGCACGGGCGATCGCGACCCGCTGCTGCTGACCACCGGACAGCTCGCTCGGCTGGTGATGGCTCCGGTCCTCGAGACCGACGAGGCCGAGAGCGGTGAGCGCCCGGCGCCGCCGCTCGGCCCGGGGCACGCCGGCATACACCAGGGGCAACTCGACGTTGGCCAGGGCTGTCGTCCGCCGCACGAGGTTGAAGCTCTGGAACACGAAGCCGAGGTACTGGTTGCGGATGTCGGCCAGCTGCCCCTCCGACAGGGAGCTCACGTCGACGCCGTCGATCATGTAGGTGCCGCCGGTCGGCACGTCGAGGCAGCCCAGGATGTTGAGCATCGTGCTCTTGCCGCTCCCGGAGTGCCCCATGATCGCCACGTAATCGCCGCGCTCGACCGCCAGTGAGACCCCCTTGAGGACATGGACCTGGAGCTGCGACCCCGGGTTGTAGACCTTGTGGAGGTTGTCCAGCAGGAGGACGGGGTGCCCGTTGTCGACCGCAGACATCTGGCTCACCCCTCCCCCTAGCCTGCCGCCGGCCGACCGCCGGCTCCGCCGCCGCCCGGAGTGACCACGACCTTGTCGCCGTCATCGAGCCCGCTGGTGATCTCGATGTCGTCGTCCCCCTTCACACCGGTGGTCACCTGGCGGGTCTCCTGCGTGCCGTCGGGCTTCACGACCTGGACCGTCGCCCGGCCGTTGCGGGGGTTGATCGCCGTCACCGGCAGCCGCAGCACGTTCTGCTTCTGCGAGATGATCACGTCGACGTTCCCCGTCATACCGGGCTTGATTTCCTCCAGCTTCTTGTCCAGCAACAGCGTCACAGTGTAAGTGACGACGTTCGCAACGACAGTCTCGATGGCGTCGATGCGGATGACCCGGGCGGTCAGCTGCTGGCCGAGCGATTCGAACTCGACCTTGGCGGCCTGGCCCGGCTTGATCTTGGCCGTGTCGGCCTCGCTGAAGCGGGCCTTGACCTCGTTGGTGCCGAGGTCGGTCAGGGTCACGAACCCGCCGGCCCGGCTCGACACGGAGCCCGGCGCCTGGGCGTTGGGTGGCCGGCTCAGGGCGCTGGCGTCGAACCCGCCCCGGTTGGAACCACCACCGGGCACCTCTTCACCGATCCGGCCCCCGATGACCGCCACGGTCCCGTCCGTGGGGGCCACCAGCGTCGTGTCGTCGAGGACGCGCTGGGCGTCGTCGAGGACGGCCTGCTTGTTGTCCACGTCGGCCTGGGCGGCGGCGACCTCGGCGTTGTTCTTCGGCCGTTCTTCCTGGACGGCCTTGGCCGCCACCTGCTGGGCCAGCTCGGCTTCGGCGGTGTCGACGTCGTTGCGGGCGGACGACACGGCCTGCGCGTCGGCCAGGTCACCCTTCTTCTGGTCGTCTAGGCCCCGGTTGAGCTGGTCCTCGGCGTCGTTGACGCGCTTCTGGTCCTCGATCTGGCCGAGCCGCAGCGCATTCTTGGCGTCGGCCAGGTCACGCTCGTCCTGCTCGACCGTCTGGCGGTCCTGGATCAGCTGCTCGGCGTCGTCGCGCACGTACCCTTCGTAGCGGTTGCGGTCCTGGCGGATGATCTGGAGCTGGTCCTCCTCGTGGCGGAGGTCGAGCTCAG
This sequence comes from Acidimicrobiia bacterium, assembly GCA_025923175.1. GTDB lineage: Bacteria > Actinomycetota > Acidimicrobiia > IMCC26256 > BP-133 > BP-133. The sequence goes on along the minus strand of JAICGL010000548.1, from coordinate 951 downwards.
CCTGGTCGTGCTGCTCGGCGAGGCGCTCGCATTCCTTGCTGTTGCCGCTGCCGCTCTTGCCCTTGGCGGTGGTGGTCGTGGTCTTCCCGGCGGCGTTGAGGGCGAGGGGATTGGCGACGTTGCTCCTCGTGCCTGCGGAGCCCGTCGTGGTGTTCGTCGTCTGGCCGGAGCCGCCCTGCTGTGTGCCGGTGTTGCACTTCTTGTCCCGCATCCGGTCTTCGATGTCGACCAGGATCGCCCGCAGCGTGTCGACCCGAACCAGCGCCTCGAGCTCGGCCGCCCGGGCACTTTCGGCCTGGGCGGCGTCGAAGTCGTATTTCGCCTGGTGGATGTTGAGTTGCGCCGTGTGCTCGTCGAGGCGCTCCTGGATCTGGTCGATGTCGAGTTGCAGGTCCTTGGCGCGCTGGGCGGCGTTCGCCCGAGCGTTGTCGAGGTTGCGGCGGGCGTCGTTCACGACGTTCTGGCGGGTGGCGGAGCCGGTCTTGAGGGTCTCCTGGGCCCGCGCCACAGTGTCGCTGGCCTTCGTCAAGCCGCTCCGGGCGGCGTCGACGGCGGCGTTGTTCTGCTGCTGCTCGTTGGGCGTCGAGCCTTCGAGCAGCCGGCGGACGTTCTCCCGGGCGGCGTCGAGGTCGGCCCTGGCCTGGTCGAGCTTGGCCCGGGCCGGGGCGTCGTCGATTGAGGCGAGCGGCTGGCCAGAGACCACCCGCTGCCCCTCCTTCACATAGATGTCGACGACCCGGCCGCCGACGGGGAAGTCCAGCCCCAGCTGGTCGGACACGGTCACGTTGCCGGTGGCGTTCACGCTGGCCAGCACGACGCCGCGGCTGACCGTCACCGTCGTGGGAGGCGGTGGCTTCGGCTTCGACTGCATGACCTTGAAGCTGCCGACGAGCAGGGTCAGTGCCGTGAACCCGAGCACACCCTGCATGATCCTCGTCCGCATCATCGGAG
>JAICGL010000547.1 GCA_025923175.1 Acidimicrobiia bacterium | reverse complement strand
CCCGCCTGCTCATGCCCCAGCCCGACGACCGGGTGGCGCCGGTCATCGCCGGTATCTCCGTCGGCTTCGATCCCGGCCGGAACGAACACGACTATGGCGGCAACACCGTGGTTTTCCTCGACCAGTACTCGGCCGAAACGCTGTGGGCCGGCAAGCCCGACGCGCTTCCTGCCGCCCGGCAGGCCGCGCTGTTGTGGTCCCGTCCACTGCACACCGGTTCGGTGGCCGGTGAGCAGGGGCGGATCCTGTGGGGTGCGCTGGCCGTCGCACTCCTGACACTCGCGTCGCTCGAGCTGGTCAGAGGGCGAACCCGCCCGGTCGTGGTCCGTCGCCGGCAGCGAAGCGTGCAACGCCAGCTTCGGCGGCGGAAGGCCCTGGCCAGGGGGAGGCGGATCCACGCCGGTCGTGCGGCCCGGGCCGCTCGCCTCCGCCGCCGCACCAGCCGGCGCTTGCGTCGGCGCCGGAAGGTCCAGGCCCGCACCCTGGCCCGCATGGGCCGTACGCCGCCCGGCTCGACGTCGCCCGTCCCCGACATCGGAACCGACATCGAGATCGACCTCACCGACACCTTCGACATCGACCTGACCGACCGGGCGGACGTTGACGTCGACGCCGGCGATCGCAGCCGCTTCCCGCCCGGCTGAACCGTCGGCTCCGCCCGGGCCATATGGCACGCTGGCGCCATGCAGGGGTCGGTGCGCGCCAGGACAGCGGCAGCGTCCGTGCTGGTCGTGGGGGCCGGCGTCCTGGCCGCGGGCATCGGGGTGGCCGCCCTCTTGCACAACACGCTCCTCGACGACACCGACCGGGCCGCCGTCCACGGCGCCCAGGACGTCGCCGCCATCATCCAGGCCGGTGCGCTGCCCGAACGGCTGCCGATTCCGGCGTTGCCCGACCACGACCAGGTCCTCGTGCAGGTGACCGGCCCGGGGGGCGGCATCGTGTCGGCCAGCGACCGGATGGTTGGCGCGCCGCTCATGCTGGACGGCCCACCCCCTCCGCCGGGCGGTCGCCGGAGCGAAACCGTGCGCGGGCTGGCGATCGAGCCATCGGCGAGGTTCAGGGTGGTGGCGCTGACCACTCCCGGACCGGCCGGGTTCTACACGGTTTACGCCGCCACCGAACTGGGCCTGGTCGCCCGCAGCGACGCGGCCCTGCGCCGCCTCCTCTTGCTGGGCGGCCCTCCCTTCCTGGCGCTCGTCGCTCTCGTCAGCTGGCTCATCGCCGACCGGGCACTGCGGCGGGTTGAGGGCATCAGGGCGAAGGTCGACGAGATCATCCCCGAAGCGCTCGACGGTCGGGTCCCCGAACCGCCGGGGGACGACGAGATCACCCGGCTGACCCGAACCATGAACGAGATGCTCGAGCGGCTGCAGGCGGCCGGCGAGCGGCAGCGGCGGTTCGTGGCCGATGCCTCCCACGAGCTGAAGAGTCCCCTGGCCGCCGTGCAGGCGGACCTCGAGGTGGCCCTGGCCCATCCCGACCAGGCCGACTGGCCCGCCACCGCCGCCCGCCTCCTCGCCGAGGACGAGCGGATGGAGCAGCTGGTGGCCGACCTGCTGTTCCTGGCCCAGTGCGACGAAGGCGACTTCTCGTCGCTCACCGCCCCGGCCGAGCCGGTGTCGCTCGATCGGGTCGTCGGCGACGAGGTCGCCCGCCTCAGGGGGCGCTGGTCCGTCCCGGTCGTCGTCGACGCGCCCCCGCCGCCGGGCGAGGCGCCGATCGTGGCCGGCCGTCCCGAGCATCTCGGCCGGGCGGTGCGCAATCTCCTGGAGAACGCCGCCCGCCACGCCCGCCAGACCGTGTCGGTGACGCTCAGGACGGGCGCCGGGGCGGTCGAACTCGTGGTGGCCGACGACGGGCCGGGTATCGACCCCGCCCACCGCAGCCAGGTGTTCGACCGCTTCACCCGTCTCGACGACGCCCGGGGTCGCGACGAGGGCGGTACCGGCCTGGGCCTGCCGATCGCCCGGGAGATCGTCGAGGCGCACGGCGGCGGGATTTCCATCGGGGACGGGCCGGGCGGCCGGCTCGTCGTGCGGCTACCCCTGGCCGGGATCGGCGGGCAGCCGGAGGACGAAGCGCGCCCCCGGAGAGGCGGCCTCGACCGTGACGTTGCCCCGGTGGGCCAGGGCGATGTCGCGCACGATGGCCAAGGCGAGCCCGGAGCCTGACTCCGCCGTCCGGGACGACGACCGCGCCGGCAGGCGGGTGAAACGCTCGAAGACGAGGTCCCGTTCGGCCGGCAGTTCCTCGACGCCGTCGTCCTCCACTGTCAGGGTCACCTCGCCATCGTCGCCGCTGGAAAGACCCACCCGCACGGTCGAACGGGCCTGGCGCTCGGCGTTCTCGAGCAGGTTGCGCACGGCCCGGCGCAGGTCCTCCGGCCGGCCCTCGACGGGAGCGGCCGACACGCCGGAGGTGTCGAAGCGGATATGCCCGCCGGAGGGCACGGTCCGGAGCCGGGTGACCTCTGACAGGACGACGTCGTCGAGGTCGACCGGCGCCAGGGGCGCCCGGGGCGCGCCGGCGTCGGCCCTGGCCAGGTAGAGGAGATCGCGCACGAGGTGCTCCATCCGGCGGTGCTGGCGGAGGAGGTCGGCGCCCGCCGCCGGCCAGCCACCTTCGGGGGCTTCCACGAGCCCCGCCTCGATCCGGTCGCGGGTGGCGGCCAGCGGCGCCACCAGTTCCTCGGAGGCCTCGGACACGAAGCGCCGCTGCCGTTCGGCCGACGTCTCGAGCCGGTCGAGCATGGCGTTCATCGTCTTGGCCAGACGGTCGACCTCGTCGCCGGCGCCGGATTCCGGCACCCGGCGATCGAGGCGCCGGGCGGAGATGTCGGCCAGCTGGGCGCGGATCGACTCCACCGGTCGCAGCGCCCGCCCGACGGCCAGCCAGGCCGACAGGGCCACGAGGCCGAGCAAGGCCGGCAGGCCCACGAACACCAGCCGGTTGAGGACGGCGACGTGGTGCTCGACGCTGTCGAGGCCGGTGGCCACGTAGACGACCGGAGGATCGGAACCCTGCGTTTCTCGGAAGGCCAGCAACCGGTAGGCGTGCGCCGTGCCGACCCCACCGCCGAGCCGGTCGACCGTTTCGAACCGGAACCGGCCGGGCGGCGGGACGAGCGCCGACAGGGGATGGGTGGTGGCCGCCGGGAGGGACGCTGCTAT
>JAICGL010000546.1 GCA_025923175.1 Acidimicrobiia bacterium | reverse complement strand
TGGACGATGTCGGGCCGCAGCCGGCAAAACAGGCGGTACAGCTCTGCGGTGGCCGCAACGTCCCGGCCGAGGGCAACAGCCCGGGTGGCGTGTCGGAGAGCGTGGTGGGCGATCCCGTCAGCGGCAAGCCGCGCCACGAAAGGCCCCGGAGCCGAGGCGGTGTGCAGTTCGTAACCGGCGTCGCGGAAGGCACGCAGTTGCGGCCCGAGCAGCACCTCGAGGCTGATGTCTGTGGTGGTGATGTGGAGCAGTCTGGTCATGTCACATCACCCTCCCGATAACCGCGCCGCACACCGGCGCCTCAGAGATACTCGACGTGGTCCGCCGCAGGCACGACCCGGCGGGTGTCGAGCACGTAGGCGGCGTGGGCGGCGACGAGGTCGAGGTCGAAGTCGCTGTGGTCGGTGAGCATGATCACTGCATCGGCCTGCCGGAGCTCTTCGGCGGTCAGGGACACGAGCTCGATGCCGGCCGGAAGCACGCCCAAAGCAACGTGCGTGTCGACGGCTCGGATGTCGGCACCGAGGGCCACGAGTCGCTCGGCTACCAGCCTCGACGGCGATTCCCGCGAGTCGCTTGTGTTGCGCTTGTAGGCGAGGCCGAGCAGCAGGATACGGCTGCCGTTGACGGCCTTACGACGACGGTTGAGCCCGTAGGTCAGCCGGCGCACCACGTAGTCGGGCATGTGGTCGTTGACGTCATTGGCAAGCTCGACAAACCGGAAGGTATGGCCGAGGGAGCGCCGGACCCGCCAGGAGAGGTACGACGGGTCAATGGGCAGGCAATGGCCACCGACCCCGGGACCGGGCGTGAATCGCATGTAGCCGAAGGGCTTCGAGGAAGCGGCGTCGATGGCCGACCACACATCGATGCCGAGGTCACCGGCGAACATCGCCAGCTCGTTGACGAGGGCGATGTTGACGTGCCGGAAAGTGTTCTCCAGCAGCTTGGTGAGCTCCGCCTCCTTTGTGCCGGCGACGGGCACAGTGCGCTCGACCAGCGAGGAATAGAAACCGTCGACGGCGGCGAGCGACGCAGCGTCGATTCCGGACACCACCTTTGGGGTGTTGATGAAGGTCCAGGTTGGATTGCCCGGATCGATGCGCTCGGGGCTGTAGCCGAGATGGAAGTCCGGGCCCGCCAGCAGTCCGGACATCTCCTCGAGGATCGGCTTCACCAGCTCCTCGGTGGTGCCTGGGTACGTGGTCGACTCCAACACGACGGTGGCGCCCGGCCGGAGGTAGCGGCCGAGCGTGTGGGCCGACGCCTCGATGTAGCTCAGGTCCGGAATCCCGTCCCGCAGTGGAGTCGGAACGGTGATGACGGCGATATCGAATCCCGCGCAGTCTCGTTCGGCGGTCGTCGCCCGGTACCGCCCGGTCGCGAGGGCGTCCTGCAGCACGCTGTCCGACACATCCTCGACATACGACTCCCCCACGTTGAGCCGCTTGACCCGGACATCGTCGACGTCGTACCCGATCACCGAGTAGCCGCGGACGACCGCCTGCATCGCCACAGGCAGCCCGACGTACCCCTGACCCATGATGACGAGACGGCGCGAGGGCAGACCGGGTAGATCCGAACTAGTCATATTCGGAGTGTGCAGGCACGGCGGTGTTGATGCATCCGCCGGTCGGTCCGGAAGTACCTTTCGCGGCAATAGATTTCCGCGCTGGTTCGGACTTGGGATCACCCGAGTCGGGTCAGATGCCGCAAACCGGGCGAACCAGGACCTTCGTTGAACTTTTCTGGGACGCGGATCCGTGCCCGGACCCGCACGCGGCCAGGGAGCCAGCGTGAACCCTTGTCGAGGACCTCGAGCTCGGCTTGGGACTCTTCGACGCCTAGCTCGTCGAGGGCAGCTCGCCGAGCCTCGGCCAACGTGCGCCCGACTACCTGCACCCAGACCTCAACCGGCTTGAGTTGCGACACCAACGCTGCGATCTCGGATCGTGCCGCAGCCTCCTCAACGGCTCGTGTCAGCGGGCCCATGTCACTTACGGCCGCACTCTGCGTCTGGAAGTCCATCGACGAATCGGTCGAGGCCTCTTCGGCGCAAGCGCGCTCGAGGCGGGCCGAGGCGGCGCCGACAAGCGCCACCGCGCCGGCGGCAGCTGCTTCGGCCCGGGCGACCCTTTCGGCCGCCAGAACCTCGGCTCGGACGATGGCTTCCACCGCCTCGGCATAGACGGCGGCGATCTGCAACCGAGCGGCGGCCTCGGCCTCAACGACGGCTTTCTGAGTCGCTACCTCGGAGCCAACCATGGCCTCCACGACCGCCGCGTAGACCGCGGCGATCTCAGCTCGGGCGGCAGCCTCGGCCTCGAATGCCGCCTCGGCGCGCATCACCGCGTCGGTGGCCTTTCTGCGAGCGCGCGCCAAGGCTCTGGCTGCCTTCGTAGCCTTCGCCTCCGCTGCCGCGATCTGAACCTGCGCCTTGGCTTCCACCGCCTCAGCGCGCGCTACGGCTTCCGCCTCCCCAGCCCGCGCCGCCGCTTCTGCGGCCCCGGCTCGATCCACAGCCTCCAGCGCCTCGATCAGCGCCGATTCCGTCTCCGAGGCCGGAATCTCCGGGACGAAGACCGGGTCGGGAGTCGCCTGTCTGCGACTCCTCGCACGTTCCGGGTGAGTGGAACCGCCCATGACAGCCTCGTCCGACGCCTGTCGGATCCAATCCCGAACGGTTTGGTCGTCCAGGCCGTGCTGACGGGCTACTTCGGCAACAGTCTTGCCACTGGTCAGGAAGGTCTCTACGACCTTGGCCCGATCGACAGAGGCGTGACGCGAGCCCTTCGCTCCCAGTTGTTCCGTCTGCCGCATCAATATTGCCCTTCTTTCAAAGGCAATCCGTTGGCTCGAGAGCCGACCATTCCGACGCACCGCACGTCCCCGTTCTCTCCTCAGCGCCGAGCCAGAAAGGCCACGATCGGAGACTTAGGGGCTTTGTCCGCTGCCGAGCCAAGGAAGGCGGCGTCGCCGAAGGCGAAGACTCCGCCGTCGGTGGCGGTGAACCAGTAGCCCTTGCCGCTGGGGGTGGGGGCCATGCCGACGATCGGCTTGTTCAGGTTCAGGGCGCCGGTGGAGCCGTGGAAGCCGGCGGTGCCGAAGGAGAACACGCCGCCGTCGGAGGCGGTCAGCCAGTAGCCCTTGCCGGCGGGGGCGCTGGCCATGGCCAC
>JAICGL010000545.1 GCA_025923175.1 Acidimicrobiia bacterium | reverse complement strand
TGGGCCCGGGAGAACCGGGAGTACGGGTTCTGGGGCGGCGAATCGGAGGAAGAGCGGGCCATGGCGGGCTACCGGGTGGACATGCCGGTGGGGCGCGTCGCCCGCTATCCCCGGGGCAAGCGCCCCCGCTTCTTCTCGCGGTAATTCATCCCCCGGGTTGACTCTCCGCCTGACCTTGCGTCGGGGATAATTCGGCGAGCATGAACATCTATCGCGGCCGGCGACGGCTCCAGAGGCTGGCGATCGGATCGATCGTTGCCGCGCCCCTGCTGGCCGGCGTCATGCCGCCCGTGCGGGCGGCGACGACAACGGTGATCGAGCGGGGGACGCAGTTCGTCCCGAAGCAGGTCACCGTCGCCCCCAATGACACGGTGGTGTGGACGTTCGAGAGCGGTCCGAACCCGGGGCACACCGTGACCTTCGACGATGGCACGGACCTGAATCGCAACTGCCCGCCGAGCCTGCTGCTCAACGACTGCCAGGACGCACCGGGCGAGATCGTCCAGCGCCGGTTCACCGTGCCGGGGACGTACCCCTATGTCTGCAAGATCCATCGCGCGTCGGGGATGACGGGTGTGGTGGTCGTTGCCGCGCCTTCGAGTACCACGGCCACCACGGCGCCGCCGTCCTCGACGAGCACGACACAGAAGGCGACGTCGACCACCGCCAAGCCGACGAGCAGCACCACCACGACGACGCGGCCGCTGGCCACGAGCTCCACGATGGTCCCGTCCTCGACGACCACCACCACGTCGGAGGCGACGAGTGTCTTGTTGCCGGGAGAGCCTCCGCCCTTCACGGACGAGACGTCCGCTGCGGCCAACAAGTCGGCAGGAGGGAAGGAAGGGAACGACTCCGGCACCGTGGCGCTCATCGTCGGCCTGCTGCTGGCGGTGTCGGCCGGCGGCGGCCTCTTGCTCTGGCGTCTGCGGCCGGGACGTCCCTGATCTCTGATCAGGCCAGCAGGAAATACGGGGCGTCGCCCCGAATTAAGCCTGACTACGGCGAGGGGTTGAGCAAGTCGCCCGGAGCGCTTTGCTCCCCCTCGCCCTGAACTCCCTACACCTTGCGGCGTGAGCCGGTCAGGGTCGCGCCCTGCTGGTAGAGGACGCAGGCGACGTCCCGGTCGTCCTTGTCGGCCCAGGAGTCGTGGTCGGGCCGGACGGTGGCCACCTGGAGGTCGGAGTCGTCGTAGGTGGCGCCGGTGTAGTCCGTGAATCGCGTGAGGCATTCGCCGGAGGCGAAGTCGGCGACGGCGTCATCGCCGGGATATGTCGCGTCCTTGGCGGCGGGGTGAGCGACCACGGCGAACACCTCGCCGTCGTGGGCATCGGCACACGGCACGGTCGTGACGTCCTTGATCTCGACCGTCCGGCCGGAGGTGCCGGCGGAGCTGCGGAAGCAGTCGCCGGTCTGGAGCCGGAACAGCGTCGATGCGCCCGCCTCGTCGGTGCTGCTGTCGCACCCGCCTGCGACCAGCGCCAGTACGGCAATTCCTGCCAGCCACACGCCGCGTCGCCCCATGACGCCACCCCCTCCAGACCGCCAGCGCCCGCAGCGTAGTCCCCTCTCCGGGGGGACACCCCCCGGGCCCCCCGGGCCGCTCCCCCAGATTGATCCCTTTTCAGTACCCTTGCGCCCAGGCAGGACCCGGTGTGGTTCGCGTCGAACGCGCACCTACGGGGGTATTCGCGCCCCTAGACCCAGCGAGGAGAGTCCCGGTTGGCCACGGTGCTCGGCACCATCGAGGAACGGCGGAAGGGCACGCCGTGGGCGCGGAAGTATCCGCCCCTGCTGGCCATGGCGCTGGCCGTCCTCATCGCGGTTGCCGTCCTGCCGTCGGCGCTGAACCTGCCGCAGGCCAACCCCACCGAGACGCTGGAGTACGCGCCCGTCCCGCCGTCCGATGACGACCCGCCGCCTCCGCCGGCGGCCGGCAACCTGGCCTCCCTCGGGCTGGCCTCGAGCCCCGGGATCGTGTCTGGGCCGGCCGACACCGGTGTGGGCACGGGAGGGCCCGGCCCGGGCCCCGGCCCTGCCCCGGACGACGCACCGCCCCCGCCTGCCGACATCCTCCCGCCGGCGATCAAGACACCCTCGACGAAGCGCTGCGTTGGCAAGCCACCCCGCCAGACGGAGGACCCGCTGGCGCCGCCGTGCGTGGCCAGCTTCGCGGGCGACAACTTCGGCGCCACCTACCAGGGCGTCTCGAAGGACGAGATCGCCATCCTGTTCTACTTCGACGGCTTCATCAATGACATCGGCACCTCGCGAGGTACTGAGCCCCGGCCTCGTGGCGAGTACTTCGACCTGCTGAATCCTCCGACCGAGGACGAGCACGTCTATCTCCGGGTGTTGCGCGGATGGCAGCGCTACTTCAACGACCGGTTCCAGACCTACGACCGCTTCGTGCACTTCTACGCCTACTACGCCGCCAACGGGGCGCCGGAGGCCCGCCGGGCCGACGCCGCCGACACCTACGCCAAGCTCAAGCCGTTCTCCGTGATCAGCTACGCCCGGGAGAACGCCGACGACTACCTCGACAGCATGGCCAAGCGGGGCGTGCTGAACTTCGGGTCGTTCGTCGGCCGGTCGGCGTCGTTCTTCTCCACCTATCCCAACAAGATCTGGGGTTACCTGCCGTCGATCGAGGTGCAGGCCCGCCAGTACGCGAGCTACGTGTGCTCCAAGGTGGTGCCGCACCCGGTGAGCTTCTCCGGTAACGCCGGCGACATGGGCAAGCGGCGGGTCCTCGGGCTTCTGTCGAGCGCCGACGAGGACCGTCCGGAGCTGAAGCTGTTGACCACGCTGGTGAAGAAACAGATCGAGGAGTGCGGCGGGCAGTTCGTGCTGGAGAAGACGTTCCCCCGGGCGGGCTACGCGCAGGACGCCTCGACCACCGGGCAGTACGCGACCGACAACATGATCCAGTTCCAGCAGAAGGGCGTGACGACGATCATCTGGCCCGGCGGCCTGGAGACGAAGCAGTCGGGGGCGGCGGCGCTGGCCAACTACCGGCCGGAGATCGTCCTGGCCGGCGACCGGCTGATCGAGAGCCGCGACAACTCGTCGTTCCAGGACAAGAGCGTGTGGGACCACGCGCTCGTCATCAGCAATGTGACCAAGAAGGGCCTGGAAGACCAGGAGCTGTGTTTCCTGGCGCTTCGCGACGCCGACTCCGTCACGCC
>JAICGL010000544.1 GCA_025923175.1 Acidimicrobiia bacterium | reverse complement strand
GTTGATGACGTCGAGGGCGGTGCGAGGTCCGTCGAGGAGGTAGTCGTCGAGGCGGACGTGGCCCATGGCGGCGTCGGGGTTGCGGTAGCTGATCTGGAAGACGGTGTGGCCGTGCTGCACCGCCCACTCCACGAAGCTCCGGCCCGGAGCGAGATCCATGATGTAGTACTTGTTGATCCACGGCGGGCTGGACAGCAGCGGGATCTCGTACGTGGTCTCGGTCTGCGACTCGTACTGGATCAGCTCCATGAGGTCGTTGCGGAACACGACCTTCCCCGGGGTCGCAGCGATGTTCTTGCCGACCGTGAAGGCCGAGCGGTCGACCTTGCGGGGGAGCCCGCCGTTGGTGGTCAGGTCGATCATGAAGTTGCGGAAGCCCCGCATGAGGCTGACGCCACCGCTTTCGAACGCCCGCTTCAGAGCCGCCGGGTTGGTGGCCAGGAAGTTGGTCGGCGCCAACGCATCGACGAACCCCCGCAGCGCGAACGACGCCTTGCCGTTCCAGGGCTCTTCGAGCTCCGCGACGGCAAGGAGGTCGTCGATGAGACGGGACCACAGGCGGTACGCCTGGCCGGTGGCGAAGAAAGCCGCGTTGTCTTCCCAGGTCTTGTCGGCGAAGCGCTTGTCCTTGCCGGCCGGGGGAAGCGGCCCGGGAGTCTTGAGGCCGACGGCCCGGCCGGCGGCGGCCAGGCCAGTCAGGCCGAGGCCGGTGCCGCAGCGCGCGACGGCGGCCATGGCCGGCAGCGGCCGGCGGGCGACCTCGGTGCCGAAGCGGCCGAGAGCCTTGCTGAACGAAACCGGGTCGAGGGCGGCGAGGCCTCCCTCGGGGGCCAGCACCTCCGCCGCCTGGCTACCGGCATGCTGGGAGGCGGAGCCTCGCCGCTCGGCCTGCTCCTCGCCGGGCGGGTCAGCGATGGCTGCCCTGGTGCGGCCGGTCGTCTTACCGTGCCCGTTACCCGTGGTGCGTTCCGTCTCCGGAGTCGCCATCCGTTCGCTCACTCCTCGCTTGTCAGACTCAGGTATTCGCGTTGCCAGTCGGCGTAGTTGAGCTCGCCGGGCAGGGCCGCGACCTCGGCCGCTTTGCGGCCGGCCTGGTCGCCCCGCCGGCGGGCAATATCGGCGATCTCGGCTGGGGAACGATCGGTGGCCACGACGACCGCCCGCACGTCGCTCCCCTCGCACTCGGACAGCACCGCCCGGGCGAGCACCCGGAGCAAATCGATCCTGGCGCAGCGATCGTCGGGCGTAGCGGCCCCGGGCAGGTTGCCGGCCACGAAGACGGCACACCCGTCCTTCGCCAGGTAGGGCACGATCGCTGCCGCCTGGTCGAACCGGGCCAGCAAACCTGCGGACAGGAACTGCTGAACGCGACCGATGAGACTCGGCGCGTCAACGGTCGTCTCCTTCGGGAGCTGTACGTAGCAGTCCAGCGAGCCGGACTCGATGCCGTCCAGCGCCGCCACCACGTCGTCCCCTTCGGGCACGCGCAGCACCGAGTAGCCGGCCTCTTCCAGGGCCGCTGCCACCTCGCCGACACGGGCCGGGGACCCGGTCACCAATGCCTTGTCACTCATGTCGCCGTCACCGTCTTTCTGGGCGGCTATCGCCGCCTCCCGGCCGGCCTCCGCCGGCCTCCTCCTTGGCGGCGGCTCCGCCGCCGCCGGCCGTTTCAGGTGAACCCCACGTCTTGCAGGCGCCGCTATTCGTAGTACCGAAACACGATCTCCGCTACACAGGCCGGCTTCGGCTGACCCTCGATTTCGAACGTGCAGGCGAGCGTGCACTGGAGGCCGCCGGAGACCGGCTCGACAGCGGCGATCTCGGCGCCCATCCGTACCTTGGAGCCGGACGGAACCGGCGCGGGGAACCGAGCTTTGTTGAGACCGTAGTTCACGACCAGCTTGGCGCCCTCGACCTTGAGGAGCTGGAACACGAAGATCGGGATCAGCGACAGCGTCAGGTAGCCGTGGCCGATGGTGGTGCCGAACGGCCCGGCCTTGGCCCGCTCGATGTCGACATGGATCCACTGGTGGTCGCCGGTCGCGTCGGCGAAGCGGTTGATCTTGTCCTGGTCGATCAGCTCCCAGTCGCTGTGGCCGAGGTGCTTCCCGACCATGCCGGGCAGATCGGCGAGGGCGATCGCGGTGGCGTCGCTACTGGTGCTCATGGGGACCCCTGTCGCTCGTCGTCGAAAGCCGGCACACCGCCGGCGCGAGCCATCGAGCATAGGGGGGCAGGCCCCGCTCTCACCGACGGAAGGGGAGGACCACCGCCTCGTTCACCGCGCTGTCGCCGGCCGTTTCGAGACCTTCGGCGACCCGGGCCGGGCCGACGAGGCGCTCCCGCAGCACGGCCAGGCCGAGCCGGGCAGGAGGCCGGCATCCCCGCTGATCGGCTCGCTCCGGCCGGCGTGCCGGCCCGAACCCCGACCCGAGGTCGCGGGGGAGCGGCGCCCGGCCGATGCCGGCCACGCCTCCCCGGCCGTCGCCCACGACGACCACCAGCCACGAGTCGTCGTCGAGCGGTGCGATGCCCCGGGGGAGCGGGGGTGTCCCCCGAAGTGAACAGCCCGGGAGCTCAGCCTGGGCAGGCTCGACCAGGTGCGCCAGAAGCAGCAACTCCGGGCCCTCCTCGTCGGCCGGGGCTCGCGCTGCGGCTTCCACGAACAGGTAACGCCCGCCGACCGCCGCCACCCACCGGACGGTCAGCGCCGACCGCTCGGCGGCAGTGCCCACCGCCGACTCCAGGTGGCCGGCGACCGCGGCGCTCAACGGGTCGAGCCCGACGGTGGGCTGGCGGGCGCACGCGCACAGCCCGGGGGACAGGGGGTGTCCCCCTGACAACGGCGGCGTGAGCCGCCAAAGATCGACAACGGGGTAACCCGCCACCAGTGGGGCGGCGCGCATGGCGGCGGCGAAGGCCACCGGGTCGTTGACTCGCCACGGCCCGGTCAGGAGGGCGGCGACAGTGGCGAACGAGGGTGCCTCGGCAGGGGCCGCGGTGGTGCCCCGAGCGCCGGCCGCCGGGTGGCGGGACATGGCGGCGGCCAGGGCCAGGGTGGTGCTTCGGTCGGCGAGCGAGGGAGCCATGGCCGTACCCTCCGGACCGGGTGTGACACCGACGGGGACCCCGAAGGGGAGGAATGACCGAACGCACGGGTAACCAGGGGGCGGGCCGCGAGGTCGGACCCGG
>JAICGL010000543.1 GCA_025923175.1 Acidimicrobiia bacterium | reverse complement strand
TCGAGTGCCTTGAGCGACGCTTCGGCGGAGGCGTACTTGGCCATGTTGGCCGCCTCTCCGGCGTCGGCGCCCGGGTCGTAGAGCCAGGCCGCCGTCGAGGTCATCAACCCGGCCTGCTCGACGTCGATCTTGGCGATTGCCAGCCGGTGCGAGAGACCCTGGTGCATGCCGATCGGCACGCCCCACACCTCGCGCTCGAGGGCGTAGTTCGACGCCTTGTTGAGCGCGTAGCGGGCGATGCCGTTGCCCTGGGCGGCGCCCATGACCCGCTCGGGGTTGAGGCCGGTGAAGACCTGGCGGAGGCCCTCGTGCTCGGCACCGATGAGCCGGTCGGCCGGCACCCGCACCTCGTCGAAGAACAGCGTGTCCTGCTTGTCGGGGGCGAGGATCTCCATCGGGATGACGGTCCTCTCGAGGCCCGGGGCGTCGGAGTCCACGACGAAGAGGGACAGCTTGCCCCGCCCGGAGTTCTCGTCAATCCCGGTCCGGGTGACGACCAGGATCTGCTGGGACTCCTCGACCCCGGAGATGTAGTACTTCGTGCCCCGCAGGATGTACTCGTCTCCGTCGCGGGTGGCCGTCGTGGTGATCTTGTGGGAGTTCGAACCGGCATCGGGCTCGGTGATGGCGAAGGCCATCTTGTAGGACGGGTCCTCGGCGCCAGCGATCTTCGGCAGCCAGGTGCGCTTCTGCTCTTCGGTGGCGTGCTTGGCGATGACCGAACCGCAAATCGCCGGGGAGACGACCATGAGCAAAGCCGGGCAGCCCACGGCAGCCAGTTCCTCGCCGACCATCGACAGCTCGAGCAGGCCCATGCCGCCCCCGCCGTACTCCTCGGGAATGTTGACCCCGATGAAGCCGCCCTGGGCGACCGCCGACCACAGCTCGCCCATCCCGCTCTTCGTCTTGGACTTCTCGACGTAGTACTCATGGCCGAAGTCCAGACCGATCTTGCGGACGGCCTCCCGGAGCATTCCGTGCTCGGCGGTCTCGTTGAAATCCATGCCTTCTCCTCGCCGCGACTCAGTTGTCTCACGCTACTTGACGATTTTCCGAGATCGAAAAAAGGACATCAGGGTCGAGACGGCGTATTCCACCATCGAGCGTCCATTTGGGTGAGAAAGCGGCTGCTGGGGAGGGTCCCTACGCCGGTTCCCGGCTGGCACCGCCGGTGAGCTGAGTGAGAGGGACCCCGGCATCTCATGCCGAGCCGTCGCCTCCCCGAGGGACGTGTGGCCCGCTTCACGCGGGCACACGACGGACGAGGCCTGGGTCGGGCCGGCCCTCCTGACCCGGGCCCTCCGTCGCGCTCAGACCGGGCCGCTCATGGTTTCTGCAGCAGGTACAGCAGCACGACGCGTTCGCTGTCTGCCCCTCGCACTCCGGCGTGCAGCTTCGCCACCGTCGTGTAGCCGATCTCGGCCAGGGCGTCGTCGAGGTCGGCTTCGGAGTACTCGTGGACGTAGCAGAGGCGCACGTCCCGCCAGGTCATGCCGCCGCATTGCACCCGCTCGCAACGGGTCACGGTCGTGACCGTGCCGGGAATGACGCTGCGGGAGTGCTCCCGCCGCACGGTGATGAGGTCACGGTGGTCCTCGTAGGCAGCACCGAGAATCTCGAGCGGCCCGAAGTTGAGGCGCTTCTTGGTCTCCTCCCCAAGCCCCGGCCCCTGACCGGCGTCCTCGTCGACGTGGCAGCGGACCTCGAGGAGCAGCAGGTCACCGGGCCACATCCCGCTGGCCAGCAGCGTTTCCAGGAACCCGTAGTCGTCGCTCATGTTCCCGAGCGTGTTGCCGAGCAGACCGAGCACGTTAGGGCCCGCCCGGTCCTTGTAGACGTGGGAGAACAGGCCCAACGAGTCGAACGGGGCGATGATCCCCTTCACCAGCATCTTGCTGGCCAGGTCTCCGCCGAGCACGGTCTGGATGGCGTGGACGATCATCGCCGGGTTGATGTCGTAGGGGTAGTAGTAGACGGTCCCGGCCACCCGGCCGGCGGCGGCCGACAGGCTCTCGAGGAGCGGCCGGTCTTTGGCCCCTGTGCCCGGCCCCAGGCTCACGAAGTCGACGTCGGCACGGCCGGTAGCGGCCAGGATCGCGGCGGCGATCTCGGCCCCCTTCGACTCGCACAGCTCCACCCCGGCCCGGTGATACGAGTACTGCGGGTCCTCGGTGCGGGCCACCCAGTTCAGGTAACCCCGGTGCGTCAGATACATGAAGTACGTGGGGATGGGCTGACCGGTGTTGAGCAACTCCCGGAGGCGGTGGTCGACCCGGCCGAGGAGATGGTCCATGCCGAGGTAGATGCTGGCGTCGATGATCCCCTCGTAGAACTCGCCGCGACCGAGCCGCGCCGGTGGGCCGCTCGGTTCGTCAGCCCGTGGTTTTCGACTGGCGGCCCGGGCGTCCTTGTCGGCACGCCAGGCGGCCAGCAGCTCCTCCTCGGTGACCGTCACGGCGTCGCGGGCGCACAGCCACCTGGCCAGGACGCCGACCGTCTCCTCCCGCGGCAGTGACGGCTGCCCGGTGGTGGTGTGCGGCCGCCGCCAGGAGTCGATGCTGTTCTCGGGCAGGTCCTGCTTCGTGTCGGCCAGCACCCCGAGCCTCAGCGTCCGTGTGGTGAGCCCGGCCTCGCCGAGACACCGTTCGAACAGGTCCTTGAACTCCTGCGCGGACCTTTCCGGACGGTCATTCATGCCGGGATCTTACGGCGGCCCTTCGGGGCGACTTCGTGGATTTCGGGGTGTCCTTCGGCTACTTCGGCCCCCACGGTGAAGGCAAGGAGAGCGAACGAAGGGGGTGGCCCGATGGAGATGGAGATGGGGACGGAAGAGATGGCGTTCGAGGACGAGGACCCTGATCGCCGGCCGACGACACTGCTGGGCCGGATCCGCAGCTTCTTCGATCGAGGCCGGTCGTCGGACTCCCGCTGGCACGACTGGTGGGACAACCACCCGTCCGGAACCCACTGGAGCGGATGGGGCTGCGGAGGCGACGGTGGGTGTGGAAGTAGCGGCTGCGGTGGCGGCGGTGGGGGCTGCGGCGGCGGGGGGTGCGGCGGTGGCGGTTGTGGAAGCTAATGATGGATTCCCACCGTCACCTCGGTACCGGCCTCGGCTGGCGGCCCGCCCTCGCCGGGGGCCTCGCAAGCCGCCCCGAGCCCGGCGACCTGGGGTTCGTCGAGGACCTCGCTGAGC
>JAICGL010000542.1 GCA_025923175.1 Acidimicrobiia bacterium | reverse complement strand
GAGCGCCAAGCTGCGGCTGCGGGTGGCGTCGAACGGGACCAGTCAGGGTGTCGCCGTCAACGCAACCGGGACGGGGTGGACCGAGAAGGGCCTGACGTGGAAGACCGCTCCCGTCAAGGGAACGCAGCTCGCCACGGTCCCAAAGCTTCCGGCCAGCACCTGGGTGGAGTTCGACGTCACGAGCGCAGTGAGCGGCAACGGCACCTTCGCGTTCGTGGTGTCGAAGATCAGCGGTTCCGACGGCGCCGACATCAAGTCGCGGGAGCAGACCAACGGTCCGCAGCTGGTGGTGACGACGACCGACACGCCCACCACCTCGACAACAACGACGACCACCACGTCGACGAGCACCACGACGTCAACGAGCACGTCGACCACCAGCACATCGACGTCGACGACGTCCACGAGCACCACCACGACGAGCACCACCACGACGAGCACGACACAACCACCCCCCAACCCGTTGCCGCTGCCACCGACCAACACCGCGTGGCGGGCCGGCGACGCCTTCGGCGGCGGGTACACGAACTACGTCCGCTTCCACCCGACGGACCCGAACCGGGTGCTGCTGGCCACCGACATCGCCGGGGTTCACCTTTCCGTGGACGGCGGTACGACGTGGCTCCCCCGCGGTCGTGGCGCGGGCGACCACATTGCCAGCGTGGTCTGGCATCCGACCCGGCCCACGCTCGCTTATGCACTGGCCGGTGAGGGCACTCCGGGCACCGGCGGCGTCATGGTGTCGACCGACGCCGGCGTCAGCTGGGCGATGGCGTCGACCACTCCCACCGGACACTCGCAACCTCCGCCCGGGTCCGACGGGCTCCCGACGCCCCATCCCCGCTCGACCGGCCAACTGCTCGTCGTCGACGCGTCCGGCGGGTTCCTCTATGCCGGAACCTACAAGCAGGGCCTCATGCGGGCGGCACTCGACGCCAACGGGCGGCCGGGGGCGTGGACGACCGTCGCCCTGACACCGAGCGGAGGCAAGCCCTACTTCATCCGGGGTGTCGCACTCGACGACGTTGATCCGTCCGTCGTCTATGTCGCCACCTACGGGTCCTCGGCCGGCTCAGGGGTCGGGGAGGTGTACCGGGTCTCCGGCGCCAACGCGGCACCGGCGACCGACGAACTCGTCGGGGGTCCCCGCAACGCCGAGGAGGTCCGCACGCTGGGCGGGCATCTCTATGCCGCCGCCAACGACAGCGCAGGGGCGGGCGTCGGCGCCTTCCGGCTGGCCAACGCCCGAACGGTCGACCACGCCGCAGCGTGGCGGCGTATCGCCGCCGGCCCATCGGCGACCACCGTGAAGTATTACGGGCTCGAGGTCTACAAGCGGGGCTCCACCACGACCCTCTGGGTGACGAGCGACAAGGCGTGGCGGCCCGACACCAGCACGCCCTACAAGTTCATGTGGCGGGGCACGTCCACCGACGACTTCGCCACCGACGGCTCGTGGGCGGCACTGCCGCGCGACAACGGCGACACCCCGAACGACATCGCCGGGCCCAACAACCCGCCCCGGCCGCACTGGGGGACCAACACCGATTACGGCTGGCCGGGCGTCGATCCGGGCTACACCGCCAGCGGTATCAGCGTGAGCCCCACCGACCCGAACCGGCTGATCGTGGCCAGCCAGGTCTCGCCCTGGCGGACGGGCGACAACGGCGAGACCTGGTATCCGGTGCCCACGGGGATCGACATCCTGGTCCAGTCCCGGGTGACGGCGGACCCGTCAGAACCGGCGACCGTGGCCCTCGGCTCGGTCGACTTCCGGGGCTTCACCAGTAACGACGGGCTCCGCACGGGTCGCTACATCGGCCTGGCCCTCCGGCAGGCGGGCCTCCCCGGCGGCGCCGGTGAAGGCTGGTCGGTGGCCTTCGACCAGGCTGCTCCCGGGCCGAACCGGCCCGTCTACTACGGCACCGGCGACCGCGGCACCAACACGCTGGGCGAGGTGTGGGTGGACACCGATCCGTCGACCCCGACGACGGGTTGGACGAAGCTGATGAGCCAGAGCGACTCCGGCGGGAAACGGCCGATCGGCCTGGCGGTGGTGCGGGATCCGGCCGCGCCCCACGTGCCGGTCACGCTGGCCGTCCTGCAGAACGGCCAGATGCTGCGCAAGATCGGGTTCGACCCCGAGACGATGTGGCTGCCGGCGAGCAACTTCAGCAGTCCCATGACGTCGAACACCTGGCCGCAGGCGGTGGAGTTCGCCTGGAAGCCGGGCATGACCAAGATCTACGTCTACGACCGGGTGTCGGGCCTTTGGCGTTCCGACGACTACGGCTTCACGTGGACCCGGCTGTACGCCAGCCCGGAGCGGGTGCTGAACAAGCAGGGGTTCATCTCCGTCGACCCGCTCAACGAGAACATCGTGTATCTGTCGACCTCGTCCGGCCTGTCGGTCATCACCAACGCGGGGACAGCCGGGGCGGACGGGGCGTTGCTCACCCCGATCTCGGTGCCGGGCGGCCCGGCCGGGCCGTTGGCGATCGGCAACGACGGACGCATCTACATCGCCACCCAGCCCGGGGCCGGGCACAGCGCCCAGATCTGGGGTAGCCGCATCACGTCTTCTGGCGGCATCGCCCTCGCCTGGAAGGATCTGCGCGACGACCTCTGGACCAACGCCATCCACGACACGCGCGAGCTGGCGGTCGGCGGGAACGGTGCTGTCTACGTGAGCCTCAGCGGCGGCGTGTTCGTTCTCGACAACCCGCCAATCCCGGTCGCACCCGGGTAGTGCCTCGGCACTGGCGGCGGATCCTGGTGTAACGCATCGCTGGCCAGCCGGGACTACTCCCGCATGCGTACCTCGCTCGCCGCCACCGCCCGACGGTTCCTCCGCTGGGAGTTCATCCCCGAGGCCGTCCTGTTCGCCGGTCTGACCGCGTTCTTCCTCGACCAGACCGACGCCGCCACGAGCGCCTTCAAGAGCACGAAGGCCGTGGCCATCATGGCGGTCGTCGGGCTCGGCTGGCTCGGAGCCCGCGCTGCCCTCGCCCGGTTGGTGCGGTTCGCCCCCGCCCGCGCCGCAGTCTTTTCCGTGGCCGCGGCGGTGGCCCTGGCCGTCGTCGTGGTCCCCGCCTACGACAACGACACGGTGATCGAGTCGTTTCCGACCGCAGCGGCCGTGAGTGCGCCGCCTGCGGCGCCGGCCCTGCCCGCTGCCACGGACACCACACCGATGCCGGCCCCGCCCGCCGAGCTG
>JAICGL010000541.1 GCA_025923175.1 Acidimicrobiia bacterium | reverse complement strand
GCGATGTCTACGTCGTGGGCGAGACGGAGGGGACGCTTCCAGGGCAGCATTCGGCCGGCGGACGCGACGCCTTCATCCGCCGCTACGACCCAGACGGCACCGAGCGGTGGACCCGGCAGTTCGGCGGACGGGGCGGCGAAGTTGCCACCGGCGTCGCCATCGACCCGGCGGGTGACGCCTACGTTGTCGGTACCGGCGCCGCCGCCCTTCCTGGCCAGACATGGGCCGGGGACTACGACGCCTTCATCCGCAGGTACGACGGGGCGGGCAACGAACTCTGGACCCGCCAGTTCGGCACCACCGCCGGTGAGGGCGTCCGGGGGATCGCCCTCGACGCCGCCGGCAGACCCACCGTGGTGGGCAGCACCGAGGGATCCCTGCCGGGACAGCGCTGGGCCGGTGGATTCGACGCCTTCATCCGCCAGTACGACGGGGCGGGCAACGAACTCTGGACCCGCCAGTTCGGTAGCCCAGCTGACGACTACGCCGTGGCCGTGGCCATGGACCGACTCGGCAACCCCACGGTCGTGGGGAGCACGAACGGAGCCCTGCCCGGCGAGAGCTCGGCGGGTGGGACCGAAGCCTTCCTGCGCCGGTTCGACCCCGCCGGTACCCCTCGGTGGACGCACCAGTTCGGCACTGGATCGGCCGACGAAGGCTGGGGCGTGGCCGTCGACAGCGCCGGCAACACCTATGTCGTCGGCACCACCGAACCCCGTTCCCTCGGCCAGACCGCCCCCGGCAAGACCGACTGCTTCGCACGCAAGTACGGGCCGGCCGGTGAGGAACTGTGGGTGAAGCAGTTCGGCACCGAAGACACCGATCTCGCCTTCTCCGTTGCGGTCGACGAATCCGGGCATCCCTACCTGGCTGGAAGCACGAAAGGCGCCCTCCCCGGGCAGGCGCCGCAGGGCGAGCGGGACGCTTATCTCATGAGGTTCGCATCGGACAGCTAACGGGCGCCGAAGGATCAGAGTTCAGAAGACGACGAATGACGCCAATCGTGAGCGAGAACACCCTCCCCGCTCAACGACACTGGGCCACGCACTCGACCGACGGCTTGTGCGGGCCCGTCAGAAACCGATATCGAGCCCGAGGTCCGGGCCGTGTGCGATGCCGGGACGCAGCTCCGGCTCGTGCCGTGGGGCGAGAAGTCTGCTCAGCTCCTGGTGGATCTGCGGCATCTCGCTGGGCGGGTTCAGCTCGCCCGAACGACGGTTGGGGACTGGGCAGCCGAGTACCTGACCACGATCGTCCACCTGCGAGCCGTGACACGGGGGGATTACGGGCGGATCGTGCGCGTCCACCTGCTCCCTGCCTTCGCCGACTGGCCCGTGAGCCAGATCGAGCAGGTCGACGTCCGTCCGTTCTTCGCCGAGAAGCAGGCGACCGGGCTCGCCCCGAAGACCTTGCAGAAGATCCGACTCGTGCTGCGCCAGATCCTGGAGACGGCCAAGGGGTCGGGGGCCATCAAGGGGAACCCGTGCCAGGGGGTGAGGCTGCCCAGGGCGCAGCAGAAGGAGCCGATCTTCCTCACCGCCGAGCAGGTCGACCTTCTCGCGGCCGCTGCCGCGGCCAGGCCGCCGTACGACCTCCTCATCCGCTTCGCCGCCGCCACTGGGCTTCGCCCGAGCGAGCTCTGCGGGCTGCGCATCGGCCGGCTCAACCTCGTCAAGGGCGCGGCCGAGGTGTCCGAGGCACTGACCATGGTGGGGGGCCGGACGGAAGCCGGGCCGCCGAAGACGAACGTCCGCAGGACGGTGGCCATCCCGCGCATCCTGTGCGAGGACCTCGGCGCCTATCTCGCCGCCCGGAGCCGAGAGGCCGGCCGGCCGCTCCGCTCGGAGGAGTACGTCTTCACCGCGCCCGAAGGTGGCCCCCTCCGCCGAGACCTCCTCCACAAGCGCTACATCCGCCCGGCCGTGCTGAAGGCCGGGCTCCCAGAAGGCTTGCGGGTCCACGATCTTCGCCACACGTGCGCCTCGCTCCTGATCGGCCTCGGCGCCCATCCGAAGGTCATTCAGGAGCGCCTCGGCCACTCGTCGATCATGGTCACGATGGACGTTTACGGGCACCTCTTCCCGTCCCTCAACGAAGCGCTCACCGAGCGCCTCGACGAGGTCTTCCGGGCCGCCCGACGGCAGGCCCCCGGAAAGCCGGCCGAAACCGTCGTGCCCATCCGATGAGCTGGTGGAGCGGCGAATGCCTGAGACAACTCCGCCCAGTCCGAGGCGACGAAAGCTGCGGATGGTCCGCCAGGGCGAGGAACCGGGCGATCTCGTCGTGGTGGTCCGGGCCGCACCGGCCACGGTGGCTGAGACCGTCGAGGACATGGTGACGGCCGCCGAGTTCTCCGCCGAGGCATACGTCGTCGTCCGGCACGCCGGGACACGTGAGCTCCTGTATGGAATCTCGGTCTACGCCCGCCGATCTGACGCCACTTCGGATGTGCTCAGGCGTTTCACCACCTCCCCTTGCTACTTGGAAGTCGCGGCCGGTTTGCTGACGGCTACCGGATTCCCGGTGCTGCCCACCGGCTCCGACCCGGATCATTACGACGTTCAGCTGGTTCCTGGCCACCTCGAACCGGACCCGGCCGACCGTGCGCTGGTCGTCGAGGCGGCATCTCGACACGTCGCCAGAACGGGTGACCTCCTGCCCAACCCGTTCTACGCTGGTGGCAGCGAACACTCGCTGGAGGCGAGCCGATGACCGACCGACGCAATCCGTGGGCTGTGAGGAGCGTCGACCCAGCTGTGGTCGAGGGTTTGGTCGCCACCCACACGCCCCATCCCGAAGCGGTCGAGAAGGGCGTGGACATCATCAGCGACCCTCAGCGCCAGGACAACGAGGGCTTCAACTGGACCCGGCTGAGGATGGCACGCTCGGTCACCGACATCGTGCCCGGATCGACCGTTGTGATCGGTAGTGCCATCGGCCGCTACCTCGCCAAGGTCATCGCCTGGGACTTCGAGGTGAGCGAGGAGGACCCGATCGTCACGCTCCAATTGCTTCCCGTCACCCCGGAGTCGGTCGAGCGAGCCCTCGCTCGGAGCAGGCCACCGGCGGCTTAAGAGCTGAGCCCCACTGGTCGCCTGTGTTCACGATCCGTGATGGTCGTCAGGGGCGTCTCCGCGAGCGATTGAATGGGCGTTCAGACCACAGATAGACACAAACGGACCACAAACTGGTGGTCACGCACGGTCACCCATGGTCGCTTCCGGTCATG
>JAICGL010000540.1 GCA_025923175.1 Acidimicrobiia bacterium | reverse complement strand
TCCGGGCAGGTGATCGGCCCCGGCGAGGAGCTGACCGTCACCGAAGCGCTCGAGGCCTACACCGCCCACGCCGCCTGGGCCTGTGGTGCCGAACAACGGGTCGGTTCGATCACGCCCGGCAAGCACGCCGACTTCGTCGTAATGGCCGAGGATCCGACCCAGGTTTCCCCGGATCGGATCCCCGACATCGAGATCCGCGCCACCCTCGTCGGCGGCGAGGTTGTCTATGGAGAGCTACCGGCTCACTGGGCCGAGAGCTGACCCCGGAGCACGCCGTTCGGGAAATCGTCGGTGTGCAGGTTCACGTAGTAACCGGCCGGGTTCGCCACGATCTGCGTGAGGACATCCGCACTGGCGGTCCCGCAGGCTTCCTGACCGGACGGGACGACCTGGAGGTCCACCACGACCGGGCCGTTCACGCCGGCGTCGCCGACGTGGATGTGGGCCATCGTGAGCGGGCCGCCCGTGCCCGCATAGGTGATGGTCTGGCAGACCTGCCCCGCTGCCGTGTCGATTTCGATCGTGGCCGCTCCATTGGCGCCCGCCGGACCGGCCGGGTTGTTGGCCTCAGGAGTGAGCGTGGCGGCGAAGGTCGCCGGGCCACCGGGGACGGGCTGGCCGCCCGGTCCCTCGTTGTCGACGTAGTACTTCACCAGCTCCGGCGTCCCCCAGTACTGGCCGACGAAGACCTGCTCGGCGATGAGCAGCTGGTCGAGCAGAGCCCGGGTCGTGTCCGCGTTCTGGTCCGCCGCGTACTCGGCGACGGCTCCGGCCAGGTTCTCGTCGGCCCGGGCCACCGGGCCACCACGCCGGTTGTAGAGCGGGTGGGCGAGCCACTCGTCGTACTCCACCGCAACCTGGGCGGCGGCCTCCGGGGTGCCCTGGGCGATCAGGTCCCGCACCTCGAAGATCGTGAGCAGCACGTCGTCGAGGGTGTCGAGGGCATCCCAGTTGGTCGGGTCGAAGTTCGGACGGCTGACCTGGTGGTTCCGGGCGGCGGCCACCACCATGTTCTGCGCCAGGTTGTAGCGGCCGTTCAGAGCTGCCATCGCCTCGCTGGCGCCCGGGAAGCCGGCAGCTTCGTCACCTTCAAAGGCGGCGGAGACCGCGGCCACGAGGCCGTCGACCTCGGTCGCCAGGTCGGCATTGCGGAAGGCGATCAGCTCGCGGGCGACCGGGTAATCGGCCACGAACTCGAGCCAGAGCTCCTTTGCGGCGGCCGGGTTCGGCGCGCTCATCGCTGTCTGCGGCGTGGCGGTCGGGTCACCGGCCAGCTCGGCGCGAGCCACCCGGAGTCCCTGGTAGATGGTGCGCAGCGTGGCGAGATCGTTGAAGGCCGGGCTGGGTTCCGCCGAGTTCGCCGCCATGAGTCCGACGATCGCGTCCCACGCGGCGGCCTGCTCCTCGGCGAGGTCCACCCGCTCCTCGCAGGTGTAGTCCTCGGCGAATTCTCCGGCGAGCCCGAGGCTCGCCCGCACCTGGCCGGCGAGGTACACGCCGCTGAAGAGCATGTACTCGCTGACCGCGGCGAACTGGGCGTCCTGCGAGATGGCGTTGGCGATGGCCTCGGCGTCCTGGAAGGCCTCGCGGCTGGCGTCGAGGTCACAGGTCCGGGCGACTTCGGTGTAGTTGTCGAGCGCCGCGGACAGAGCTTCGCCGCGGGCGATGCGGTCGGCTCCGTGGCTTGTCACGGCCTGCGCCGCATTCAGCATCAGGCCCCCGAGCGTCGAGACCCCGAGGGTCACGACGAGCCCGGTCAAGAGGGCGCGGTTGCGGGTCTTACGGGACATGCTTTCTCCTCCAGATGAGTGGCGCGTCGCTGCCGATCCCCAAGTCGGCTGCGGAAGATGCTCAGCTCCCCCTGCAGCGCCCGCCCCATAGGTGCAGAAGGCGCCAATAGGAGGATTCGCCGCAAAAGGGACGTTTCCTCTGTTGCGATGAAAGTTCTTAGGGCGACCTAAGAAGCTCGGAGAGGCGGCGGGCGGGATCCGTGGTGGCGGCGTCGAGGACGGCGATGATCCCGGCAGCGAACTGGCGGGCCGTGCGCTTGTCGAAGCGGGTCTTCTGGTATCGGAGGATGCCGTCGACGCCGTCGCGACCGGCGGTCTCGTTGAGGTCGATCGACAGGTCGAACCAGGCGCTGTCCACCCCGGTGACGAGGAGTTCGGCATCGACATCGTCGTCGCCGACCTTCGGGTCCGGATGCGGGATGTTGTGGTACGTCAGCATGACCTGGAACAACGGGTTGCGGGCCGTCCGGCGGGGCGGGTCAAGCTCGGCCACCAGCCGCTCGAACGGCACTTCGGCGTGGGCCAGGGCGGCCAGCGACCGGTCGCGGACCCGGGCCAGGAGTTCGTCGAAGGTGGGGTCGCCGGAGATGTCGGCCCGTACGACCAGCGTATTGACGAAGAAGCCGACGAGGTCGTCGAGGGCTTCGTCGATGCGGCCGGCGACCTGGGTCCCGATGGGAATGTCGTCCCCACAGCCGTGGCGGTGGAGCACGGCGGCGAGGGCGGCGGTGGTGACCATGAACATGGTGGCGCCGCGGGTGGCGGCCAGGTCGCGCAGGCGCCGGTGGAGGTCGGGCGGGATGTCGAGGTCGACCGAACCGCCGGTGAAGTCGGGCCGGGCCGGGCGGGGTCGGTCGGCCGGCAGAGGGATCTCCTCGGGCAGGTCGGCCAGCGCTTCGCGCCAGTAGGCGAGCTGGTCGTCGGCCGGGCCTGCGGCGAGAAGCTCGTGGTACCAGAGGGTGTAGTCGGCGTAGCTGACCGGGAGGGGGTCCCAGTCGGGGGCCCGTCCCGCCTTGCGGGCCTCGTAGGCGGTGATCAGGTCGTCGATGAGGGCGGCTTCGGACCAGCCGTCGGAGACGATGTGGTGGACGACCAGCGACACGACATGCTCACGGTCGCCGACGCGCAGGACGTGGGCCTGGAAGGGCGCTTCCCGCACCAGGTCGAAGGGACGGGCGGCCAGTCGGGCGAGGCGGTCGTCGACACGGTCGCGCCGGCACGGCTCGACCCGCAGGATCGGCGGGCTGGCGGGGAGCACGAGCTGGTAGGGGCCGTCGGCGTCGAACGGGAAGGCGGTACGGAGCGGCTCGTGGCGCTCGACGAGGTCGCCGAGTGCGAGCCAGAGGGCGTCGTGGTCGAGTTCGCCCCGGAAGCGGACGGCCGATGCGATGTTGTAGGTCGGGCTCGGCCCCTCCATCCGGTACAGCTTCCACAGGCCGCGCTGGACGGGTGC